>CALISK010000345.1 GCA_938041625.1 uncultured Tenacibaculum sp.
TTTACACCTAGCTTGTTTGTTTTTTTCATGTAAAAAAATTTAGCCTCTAAATTACTAAAACCATTCTATAGCTTCAAATAAATTCAATATCTTCGCCCATATGATATCTGTAGTTGTTGTTGGTAATGGTAATGTAGCGCATCATTTGATTCAAACTTTTATTAAAAATGAGAATATTGAGTTACTTCAAGTACATGCTCGTACTATTAAAAGTATACAACATTTACAGAATTATACTTCAATAACAGATGATTTATCGTTAATAATGGAAGCAGATGTATGCATAGTTGCTGTTTCTGATGACGCTATTTCAGAAGTTTCCTCTCAATTAAAGACTAAAAATTTAATAGTTCATACTTCTGGAAGTGTCACTATTAATTCACTGAAAAATAAAAGTAGAAAAGGTGTTTTTTATCCACTACAAAGTTTTTCAAAAGAGAAAGATGTTAATTTTAAAGAAGTTCCTTTTTGTTTGGAAGCAGAGGATGAAAATGATTTAAAATTATTAGAAAACTTAGCGACTTCTATTGGTGAAAAAATATATCATATTAATTCCCATCAACGCAGTAAGTTACATGTTGCAGCTGTATTCGTTAATAATTTTGCAAATCATATGTATACAATTGGGAATGATATTTGCAATGAGTATAATGTTCCTTTTGAAGTGTTAAACCCTTTAATAAAAGAAACAGCAGAGAAAATAGAGCATATGGTTCCTAAAGAGGCACAAACTGGGCCTGCTAAAAGAAATGATATAGAAACTATAGAAAGACATCTTAGTTTATTAAATAAAGAACAACAAGAGATTTATAAAACAATCACAAAATCAATCCAAAATGGATAAAAGCTATAAAGAACTTTTTAATGATGTAACAACATTTATTTTTGATGTTGATGGAGTATTAACAAACGGTATTGTTACTGTTTTTCCTAATGGTGAGTTAGTAAGACAAATGAACATAAAAGATGGTTATGCTTTAAAAGCAGCCGTAAAAGCAGGTTATAAAGTTTGTGTTATTTCTGGCGGAAAAAATGAAGGAGTTCGTACTCGATTAGCTAATTTAGGAATTACAGATATTTATTTAGGTGCTCATAATAAAATTCTTCAATATGAAGAACTTGTAGAGAAGTACAATTTAAAAGCTGAAAACGTTTTGTACATGGGAGATGATATTCCTGATTTTCCTGTGATGGATAAAGTAGGAGTTCCTTGTTGTCCTAATGACGGTGTTAGAGAATTACAAGAAATATCGGTATATATTTCAGATAAAAAAGGAGGAGAAGGTTGTGCAAGAGATGTTATTGAACAGGTGATGCGAGTACAAAATAAATGGAATGATAACTTTGACGCTAAATATGATTAAATAATAAAAACTAACATTTGTTATTTTATAAATCGAATTTAATACTAATTTTTACATACAAATAATACATTTAATTTAATATATATGAAGAGAGTAGCACTTACATTTTTATTTTTTGCAATAGCAATAACAATGAGTGCCCAAAGTATTTTTGGGAAATGGGAGAATAAAGACGAAGAAACTGGAAAAGTAGATAGCGTTATTGAAGTATTTGAAAAGGATGGTAAGGCGTATGCTAAAATTGTTGAAATAACTGATGAAGCTAGAAAAGATGCTGTTTGTGATTTATGTTCAGGAAAAAATAAGAATCAACCTATTTTAGGAATGACTATTTTAACTGGATTGAAAAAAGACGGAGACGAATGGTCTGGTGGAAAAATTTTAGATCCTAAAAATGGTAAAACATACAAATGTTATATTCAGTTAGTTGAAAGTGATAAGTTGAAAATTAGAGGATATATTGGTTTTGCTCTAATAGGAAGAACCGCATATTGGTACAGACAAAAATAAAATTGCCTGTACATACTTTTAAGATATATTAAAGCTCTAATAAATTTAATTATTTATTAGAGTTTTTTTATTTGTAAAATGCAGCTATTTTTTTTAGTTGTAAAGCAATACTTAAAGAATCTTTCATAGATAATTTAGAACCATCTACATGAACCCATCTTCTAAGTGGTTGTTCACAAATCATTTTATTAGCCTTTTCCCCGTAATGTTTTTTTAATCTTAAAAACATCTCTACATCAAATAACCAGCGAGTTATAAATTTATCATTAAATAAAATAGGAATTAATTCTTTGTCTATAATCTTTGCACCACACTGAGTGTCTTTAAACTTCATTCCCAAAATCTTTTGAATAATGTAATTTATAGTTAAACTAATTAATTGCCTTGAAGATTGTCTTGCTATATTGGCGCCCATTCTATCAATTCTAGACCCGCTTACAATCTTGTAATCGTTCATTTCAATTGTATTTACTAGATTATCAAAATCATTAAAATCTGTAGATAAATCAGCATCAAGAAAACCTATATAATCTAAATTTAAGTCGGTGTTATTTGTTAAATAAAGCATACCTTGTCTTACAGCTTCTGCCTTTCCACCATTTTTTGCACAATTGTATACACTAATATGATCTTTATTAGTTAGTTGTAGTTTATTTAAAACTTGTAGAGTATTATCTGTACTACCATCATTTACAAAGCATAAATGATATCCTAAATTTTTATTTGTAAAATGAGTGAATATATCATCAGAAAGTCTTTCAACTTCATTGTAGCAAGGTATAACAACACCTATACATTTTTCTCTAATAATAGTATTTGAATCTTCTGTCTTTTTATTAGTGATAAAAGGCGACGCACCGATTAATTTATTAATTCTAACAGTTATTTCACTTAATGAAACAGGTTTTCTAATGTATTCATCTACGCCATACTCAAATAGCTCTAAAACAATATCTTCTTCTTTAGATCCAGAAGTAACTACAGTTTTGGTTTCAATAGAAGATTCTTTAATGTGTTTTAATATTTCTATACCTGCCATTTCAGGCATACTAATATCTACAGTAACCAAATCTGGTTTAAAAGATTCGATTAATTTAATACCTTCTTCTTTTGTACTAGCTGTTTTTACTTCGTATCCAATTTCAGATAACTTTTTCTTTAACGAAAGTAAAATTAATTTTTGATCGTCTATTATAATTATTCTCATATATCTTGTGGTTTATGCATTCATTTAAGCATCTACCTCCCCCGATATATGGTATTTTCTCCATCATAAATATACAATTATTTTTGATATATAATATTTATTGTCAGATTTTTATCGATAATGTGTAGCAATCTTTGTAAGTTGAAAAACTATTTTTAAGGAATCTTTCATAGATAACTTTGAACCATCTGCATGTACCCATCTTTTTAAAGGTTGTTCACATATTAGTTTTTTTGCTTTTTCTCCATAATGTTTTTTCATTCTTAAAAACATTTCTACATCAAACAACCATCTTGTTATAAATTTATCATTAAATAACATTGGAACAGATTCTTTATCTATAATTTTAGCACCACATTGTGTGTCTTTAAATTTCATTCCTAGAATTTTTTGAATAATGAAATTAATAGTCATACTAATTAATTGGCGTGTAGATTCTTTGTGAATGTTAGCACCCATTCTGGTAATTCTAGAACCGCTTACGATTTTATAATCTGTAGTTTCAATAGTTTTTACTAAGTCATCAAAATCTTTAAAATCTGTAGATAAATCTGCATCTAAAAAACCAATATAATCCAATTCACTGTTTTTTGCTAAATGTAACATACCTTGCCTTACAGCTTCTGCTTTTCCGCCATTTTTCTCACAATTATATACACTAATATAATCTTCTCTTCCTTCGCTTAATTTATTTAAAACATCTAATGTTTTATCGGTACTACCATCATTAACAAAACATAAATGATACCCTAAATTAGCATATACAAAACTAGTAAATTCATCACTTAATAATCGATCCTCTTCATTATAACAAGGTATAACAACTCCAATACAGTTTTCCCTTATAAAACCATTTGTAGTAGATTCTTTTTCTTTTGTAGTAGGTTTACCAATTAATTTTCTCACTCTTGCTACCACTTCATTAAGAGATACAGGTTTTTTCATATAATCATCAATACCTAAATCAAAACCTTTTAAGATAGTCTCTTCTTTGGTATCACCAGACATTACCATCACTTTAGTAGCTATGGCTGCTGCTTTAATATATTTTACAATATCTAAACCGCACATTTTAGGTAGGTTAATGTCAACAATTACCAAATCAGGTTTTTCTATATCAAAAAGTTCAATTCCTTCTCCACCAGTTTTAGCAGTAATTACTTCATAACCTAGATCAGTTAATTTCTTTTCAAGGGAAAGTAAAACTAAAGTTTGATCATCAATGGTAAGTATTTTCATAATTTTTATATTTAATTAATTTTTTACCTCCCCAAGGGTAATTTACTACTATTTTACGGATAAAGAGCCAGCTACTGTCTTTTTTTAGACGAATACACTGTTTAATTCGATGACTGTTGTTTTAAACTATTCTCCATTATTGTATATTTAAGGAAAAATAGTAATTGAATAAAAAAACAAATAAATATCTTGTAAGTGCACTTCTCATAGGAATTGTGTATCATACTACATGTATCTTTTATACATTGGAGTATACTTATGATGCATTAATTCATTTGTTTTTTTCTAATCATTATGCAAATAGTTGGTTTGAACCATGGAATTATAGTTGGTATACAGGTTTTACGGTAATGGGATATCCTCCTTTAGTACATCAATCTATTGGACTTTTGTCTTATGTAGGAGGTTTAAAGTTTGGACTTTTTTTAGTCAGTATAATTGCTATTACTTTATTTATTACAGGAGTTTATCGTTTTGCATTATTAATGACAGCAAATAGAAAAGTAGCAGGTTACGCTGCTTTAATTGGTGTTTTTTCCTCCTCCTTTGCAGAAACATTACATATTTTTGGGCAATTACCAAGTATTGTAGGTATTTCTCTTTTAATGCATGCTTTGCCTGAAGTATACTTATGGTTAAAAGTAGGAAAACTTAATTTTTTAATAAAAGCATTAGCTTTAATGTCTGTAACGGTAACATCTCATCATGTTACACCTATATTCGGAATGGTGTTTTTTATTTTCCCGTTAATAGGAATGGTTATTATGGATACCGCATCTGAAGAGGTGGGGGATTTTAAAAAAATAACATTAAAAGTTTTTTTAAGAACATTTGCTCGCTTATTTAAACGGATGATTATTTTTGGTTTATCTTCTTTGTTATTAATCATTTTTTGCATACTTCCTTATTGGATTAATACAAAGAAAAATCCAATAACTCAAGTTCCGATTCCGCATGGGTCTAGAGATAATTTTTTAGAAATCACTTCTTCAGGACTCGTCTTTTTCTTAATACCTTGGGGTATTATTTTATTAATATTACCTTATATATTCTATAGATATTATAGTAAAAGGTATTTGTTTTTTGGATTGTCTATTACAATATTAACTGTTTTGGGTACTGGAGGAACAACACCAATACCTAAAAAAATGTTAGGGGATACTGCTTTTAATATTCTAACATTAGATCGATTTACGCTTTGGGCTTCTATAATGTCATTACCCATTTTTGGTGAGTTTTTATATCGATTTGTAGAAACAGATTTGAAAGAGTTATTACAGCAAAAAATAGGAGCAGTGGCTCACCGTTTATTAGGAGGAATATTAGCTGTTTCTTTTTTAGCTATTTCTATCTTTTCTATAAGTTTAGGATATTTTCGTCCTTCTCAGCCTCAAAAAATAAAAATGCTTCCTATTGTAAACTTCTTAAATCAAGATCAGCATGATCATTGGAGGTATCTTACTTTAGGTTTTGGTGATCAAATAGCTTGGTTAAGTGCCCAAACAAAAGCAATGAGTGTCGATGGTAATTACCATTCTGCAAGAAGATTACCAGAGCTTACTACTAGAGCAATTGAACGATTAGAAAATTCAAAGTTTAAAGGAATAGAAGGCTTAGGTTCGTTACAACAATTTTTAACGGTACCAGAAAAGTATAACTTAAAGTATATATTTTCGAATGATAAGTTTTATGATCCCATATTATATTTTACGGGTTGGCAACGCTTACAGCAATTAGAAAATGGAATTATGGTTTGGGAGCGTTTAGGAATTCCACCGTTGTCTACAATACTTCCAAAACAAGATGTGCCTAGGTATCAGAAAATAATGTGGGGAGTGATCCCTTTTTTGACGGTAATTTTAACCTTTTTTGTAATTAATATTCAATCATTAGGAAATAGAGTGTTTAAGATTTTTAAAATCCCGAAATCGGAATATGTAAAATTTAAAACTTCTTACACTAAGTTTTCAAAACCAGTCTTAAGGTTTTCATTTATTTGGGGTATTTTTATTTTAATAGTATTAAGTTTTGGGTTCTATCATTTTTACATTGAAAATAAAACTCAGATTACACCTAAAAGTGTAATACGCTCTTATTTTGATGCGCTCGATTTTAAACGTTTTGAAGAAGCATATTCCTATGTAGATCCTAAAACTGAGATTCAATTAGATCAATATATGTTAGAAATAGCAGTTAATGATGGCTTATTAAGTTCTTATGCAAAATTAGAGTCTATATATATTGAAATTAAAAATAGAACTAAAAAAGAAGCAAAAGCATTTGTAACAACAGATTGGGTAACTCCTTTAGAAAAAATAGAGAAAAAATATATTTTCGAATTAATAAAAAGAAATAGAAAATGGTATTTAAAGATAGATAAACCAAATGCAGATCTTCCTCCAGATCAATTATTAATAACTAATAAAACAACGTATTTTAATCATGGAAGAAGGAGAATTACTACACAGCAAACGTTACATGAAGATGTGTTAAAACAACCTGTTTTAGAAATCCTATCTTCTAAATTGGTTAAGAATGGAAAAAGTTATGCAATCGTAGGAACTATTCAAAATGTAGATAATGTGCCTGCAGATGTTGCTTTAAAAGCAACATTATATAATGATTCAAATAAAAAGATAGCAGCATATAATGCTAAATACCATATGAAGCATAAATTAATGCCTAAAGAAACTTCTAATTTTAGGATTAATTTTGAAGGAATAGCATGGTCTAAAACAAAAGATTCTATCCCAAAAACATTTAATCCAGACGAATTTACCCCCACCGAATTTGAGGAGCAACCTACTGTGTTTAATTTACATTGTGAAGGAAATGTAGCGAATTCTGATTTATATAAAAAAGTAGGAATTGATAATATTACGATTAGTGATACTAAAATATCAGGTTCTGTTTTTAATACAGATACAGAAGAGGTAACTATTTGTCAATTATTAGTATCTTATTATTCTGAAAAAAAGGAAATTATTTGGGTAGATAACTTGTTTTTAAAAGAGGGTATTAGACAACAGAGAAAACAAGATTTTAGTATTGCACTAAAAGATTTAAATACTTTAAATGTAATTAATAACAGTTTAGAGTTTTGTTTTGTAAACGGATTACCAAATAAAGAAATAGCAAATAAATTAGTACCTAATAGAATAGATGCTCATAAAGAGAATGATTTATTAAAGGTAAAAGGAGACGGATTTAGTTATATAAAAATAGAATTGAATAATTATATAGGAAAGCCTAATTAATGAGTTTTAAAAAAATACATATTGTTTTATTATTGGTTGTATTACTCTTCTTTTACAATGTGAATAGCTTGGATATAAGAAAGGAAAATAAAACAATAATTAAAAATAAAATTCAAAAAAGTATTGCTGGAAGTTTGATTGTTTTAGAATTTCTTTCAGAAGAAAAAAACTTACAACTATATTGCTCTAATTCTTACGCAACAACAATATTAGAAGGAGAATATTCTAGTAATACAGTTACTTTTAAAATTCCGAAGCATATCTGTGAAAAAAGAGGGGTTTTAGATTGGAAATTGATTACTGAAAAAAGAATACTATTAGAAGATAAAATTGTTATAGTTCCTTCTGAAGAAGAAACAATTATAGAATCATATTCTGGTCCGCCTAGTATTATAGCAGGAGGAATTGATTTTTCTATGTTAGTTGTTATTCCAACAGATGCGTACGATAACCCTGTTAAAAGTGCTACTGAAATTAGTATTAATCATCAGTTTTTAAACAATCTTAAAAAGAATACTGTTTTTACAGATTATTTAATAGGTTGGAAAAATATTTTCTCTTATGATAAATCTGGTAGAATTTTAATTAATTCTGTTTGTAATGGAGTTTCTTCAAAAGAAATAACCACAGAAGTCTTTCCTAGTAATGCTATTGATTTTAAAATTTACGCTTCAAGAATTCATAAATACGCAGATGGTAATCAAATAACCACTTTTTCTACTTCTATTGTAAAAGATGAATACGGAAATATAGTTAGTGATGGAACGCATGTGTATTTTATAATAGAGAAACCAAATAATACTTTTTTAAAAACATCGGGAAATACGGTGAATGGAATAGCTACTGCAAAAATGATTCATCCTAATGTAAAAGAAGAATGGAGTATATATTCTTATATAACAGGAATTGCTGAAAGTGATCGCATTAATTTAAAATTCACAAAACTTTTTAATGATTTTAAAGTCAATTTTTCTAAAAATAATAGAATGATATCTATTGGACCCTTAAAAAGTTTTATGAATCAATTGGTTCCAGACGGATTTATAACCAAATTAGTGTTAAAAAAAGGAGATTCTATAATTGATGTAAAAAAGGAATTAACGATAGATGGTTTAACAAATTTTAAATTACGAAAAGATTTTTATGAGAATGGAACTTATTCTCTAATCCTTGAAACAGGAGGAAACCGTCAGTTTTTTAAACAACTAACTTTACAAGATTAATATGAATGAAAAAAGGAAATATGGTTTAGTACTAATTGTATTGTTTGTTACACTTTGTTCTTTTGCTATTTCAGGAATCAGTGCTGTGTTTTCCTATTTAAATACAGGAGCAGATAGAACTTCAATTTTGAATTTAGATGTAGAAAGTAGTGAAGTGTATTTGCCAAAAACTATTTGGACTTCTTTAGAGAATCCAGGAAGAAAAATGGAAGAACAAACCTTAAAAGAAATTCAGAAAGATTATTTGAAATCTTGGCATATAAAGAATATTGCATATAAAGAAAATAGCGCTTACGGTATTAAAGATTATTATACAGATAGTGCACAGGTTAATTTATTAAATACGATTAAATACAATAAGAAAAATAAAATACATGTAGAAACCACAACATTAAGCCATCATTTAAAATTAAACTTTTACAGTGCAGATGGGCAGTTAGTTGTTTTTACAGATGAAAACGTAGAAAAATATACGCAGCTTTTTAAGAATAAAAAAAAGGTAGTAGAAACAGATCAAACAGCTTCTTATAAAGTATTAATGTTATTAGAAGATGGATTTTGGAGAATACGACATTTGGTTAAAAGTGCACCAATTAATCAAGAGAAAAAAGTTAATTTAGATACGTATGCTACTACTAAAAATGATTCTATTTTACTAAATGGTAAAAAATTTATAATTAAAGGAATTAACTATTATCCGCAGAAAACTCCCTGGGATATGTTTGGTAAAAAGTATGATACCGTAGCAATTAATAATGATTTTAAGTTAATTTCTAAGATAGGTTTAAATACAATCCGAGTTTTTATTCAGTATGCCGATTTTGGTAAAGCTGAGATAATTGAAGAGAAATTAGAGAAATTAGAAAAAACTATAGAATTAGCACAACGTAATAATTTAAAGGTAGTGGTAACATTATTCGATTTTTATGGAGATTATACCATTAAAGATTGGACTTTAACACATAGGCATGCAGAAAAAATTGTTTCTACATTTAAAGATGATACTACAATTATAGCTTGGGATATTAAAAATGAACCTGATTTAGATTTTGAAAGTAGGGGAGAAGATCGGGTTTTAAAATGGTTGACATATATGATTAAAGAAATTAAAAAATTTGATAAAAATCATTTAGTTACCATTGGGTGGTCTAATTTTAATGCAGCTAAAAATTTAAAGGAAGCAGTAGATATTGTGTCTTTTCATCATTTTAATGATAATTTAGAAAATGATTTTAACACTTTAAAAAATGAGGTTTTAAACAAACCAATTTTGTTAGAAGAGTTTGGAATTCCTTCGTATAAAAGTGTTTGGAATCTTTTTTTAGGTTCTTCAAAAAATAGCCAGGCAACATATCATAAAAAAATGCAATCGTTTTTATCTAAGAACAATGTTTCTCATTTATCTTGGACTTTGTATGATTTTAAAAAAATACCAGCTTCTGTAGCGGGTAAGTTGCCTTGGAAAAGAAATAAACAGAAACACTTTGGTTTTATTGATACAAAAGGAAAAAAGAAGCCTTCGTTTGAGTATATTAATACGAAGTAACTTGTTTTGTACTTTGTTTATTTTTAGAAGTATAACTATGTTTTGGTTAAACCTTTCAAAAGAAAAAGAGTCAAAAAAAGAAACATTATGACTTATCGATTATTTATACTAATTATTTTTTCAATGATTTTGAGTTGTCAGTCTGATGATTCAATTCCATCAAACATACCTGAAGAAGCATTTTATTTTCCGCCAATTCATACAAATGAATGGGAAACTACATCTCCAAATCAGTTAAACTGGAATTCGAGTAAACTAGAAGCGTTAGAGCGTTTTCTTATTGATGCAAATACAAAATCTTTTATGGTATTAGTAAACGGAAAAATTGTGGTCGAAGAATATTATAATGGTCATACAGCTAGTAATAATTGGCAATGGAATAGTGCTGGAAAAACTTTAGTAACGGCAACTACTGGGATTGCGCAACAAAAAGGATTAATAGATATTGATAATAAAGTATCTGATTATATTGGTAAAGAATGGACAAGTATTACTTCTCAGCAAGAAGATCTTATTACAGTAAAAAACTTATTGTCTATGACATCGGGCTTGGATGACGAACCGCAATTAGTAATCAAATCTAAATTAAACTATCTCGCCGATGCAGGTACGCGATGGGCATATGGTAACGTGTTTCAAAGATTAATGAATGTGATTGAAGATGCAAGTGGGACTGAATTTGAAAATTATTTTAACAATGAATTGCGTAATAAAATAGGGATGGAAGGATTCTGGAATAATGGGGTGATTTATCGTATTTATAATAGTAATACGAGAAGTATGGCAAGATTTGGTTTACTAGCTTCTCAAAATGGGAATTGGGATGGAGTACAAATTGTAGAGAAGGATTTCTTTATTAAAAGTAAAGAATCTTCTCAAAGCATAAATCCATCTTACGGATATCTTTGGTGGTTAAATGGAAAAAGTAAATATAGGTTGCCATCTACTCAAATAGAATTTAAGGGGAAACTAGTACCTAATGCACCTTCAGATATGGTTGTTGCTATGGGAAAAGATGAACAACGTATATATATTGTGCCTAGTAAAGATTTAGTAGTTATAAGAATGGGAGAGGCAACAGTATCTGGAGATAATTTTGCCTTGTCTACTTTTGATAATACATTTTGGGAGAAGTTTAATGAAGTAATGAATTAGAAAATATAATTAAAGTTACTTGTAATTAAATTAAAGTATAAAAAAAGAAATGAACGAAATAAGACAAGAATACCTTAAACGAATAAATTTTGTCTTAGATTTTATAGAAAATAACCTTGATATAGATTTATCATTAAAATTTTTATCAGAGAAAGTCCATTATTCACCGTATCATTTTCACAGAATATTTTCAATAGTAGTTAATGAAAGATTAAACGAATTTATTAATAGAAAGCGAATTGAACGTATTGCTTCAATTTTACTAGTTAATCCTGGTATTCCTTTAAAAAACCTGGTATTCGAATACGGTTTTAATAGTGATAGTTCTTTTTCAAGAGCGTTTAAAAAATACT
>CALISK010000346.1 GCA_938041625.1 uncultured Tenacibaculum sp.
AAAGCAGTGAGTTTTCACTGCTTTTTTTCTTTATAAATAATTACTTTTGCGTTAAACTAATAGTGAATCATGTCAGAAGAAAAAAAATCACTCAATTTTATTGAACAAATCATTGAAGATGATTTAGCAAATGGTGCTAAAAGAGAAAACTTACGTTTCCGTTTTCCTCCAGAACCTAACGGTTACTTACACATAGGTCATACAAAAGCAATTGGTATTAGTTTTGGATTAGGAGAAAAATATAATGCACCCGTTAATTTACGTTTTGACGATACGAACCCTGCAAAAGAAGAGCAAGAGTATGTAGATGCTATTAAAAAGGACGTAACTTGGTTAGGGTATGAATGGGAAAATGAATGTTATTCTTCTGATTATTTTCAACAGTTGTACGATTGGGCTATTCAACTTATTAAAGATGGAAAAGCATATGTAGATAGTCAATCTTCTGAAGACATGGCAAAACAAAAAGGAACGCCTACAACAACAGGTGTTGCTGGTCCATATAGAGATAGATCTGTAGATGAAAATATTGATTTATTTACCAAAATGAAAAACGGAGAATTTGAAGAAGGATCTCATGTTTTACGAGCAAAAATAGATATGTCATCTCCTAATATGTTATTAAGAGATCCATTAATGTATCGAATACTTAAAAAATCACATCATAGAACAGGAAATGATTGGGTTATTTATCCAATGTATGACTGGACACATGGAGAGAGTGATTATATTGAACAAATATCTCATTCTTTATGTTCGTTAGAATTTAAACCCCATAGAGATTTATACAATTGGTTTAGAGATAATGTGTACACTTATAGTAAAGAAAACTACCCTTTACCACCTAAACAGAGAGAATTTTCTCGTTTAAACTTAAGTTATACAATTATGAGTAAACGTAAGTTGCTTAAATTGGTAGAAGAGGGAGTTGTTTCTGGCTGGGATGATCCAAGGATGCCTACAATTTCTGGTTTAAGAAGAAGAGGTTATACACCAGCAGCTATTCGTAATTTTATTGAAACGGTGGGGGTTTCAAAAAGAGAAAACATAATAGATGTTGCTTTATTAGAGTTTAAGATTAGAGAAGATCTAAACAAGAATGCAAATAGGGTAATGGGGGTTTTAGACCCAGTAAAACTAGTCATTACTAATTACCCTGAAGATAAAGAGGAAATATTAATTGCTGAAAATAATCCAGAATTAGAAGATTCAGGGTCTAGAGAGGTTCCTTTTTCTGGTGAATTATATATAGAAAGAGAAGATTTTAGAGAAGAAGCAAACAAAAAGTACTTTAGGTTAAAACTAGGAAAAGAAGTTCGTTTAAAAAACGGATATATCATAAAAGGAGAAAGTTGTCTTAAAGATGAAGAAGGTAATATAACAGAGATTCATTGTACATACGATCCTTTAAGTAAATCAGGAAGTGGAACAGAAGAAAGTAAGCGTAAAGTTAAAGGAACATTACATTGGGTGTCTATAAAGCATGCTGTAGAAGCTGAAGTAAGAGTTTATGATCGTTTGTTTTCAGATGAAGCTCCAGATTCACATAAAGATAAAGATTATATGGAGTTTTTAAATCCTGATTCTTTAAAAACATTAAAAGCTTTTGTAGAACCAAGTTTAAGTAAAGCGAAAATCGGAGAGAGATTTCAATTCCAACGATTAGGATATTTTAATGTAGACGATGATACTAGTTCAGATAAATTAATTTTCAATAAAATAGTTGGACTAAGGGATACATGGGCAAAAAAGAGTAAATAATATTTTGTTAAAGTAAATTGTATAGTTGTGTTTTTTTGTTAAAAAAATAAAAAAAACACAACTATTTTTGGTTTTTAATGAATTTTTTATAAATTAGTAGTCCCAATATTATAATTAACTATTTTTAATCCCCCTCAAAATGAAAAAACCTCTATGGTTGCTTGTTTGTGTATTTATAGTAAATTTTGCAACCTCACAATCATCAAAGTCAAAAACTTGTTCTTCAGAAAAAGTTTCGACCAATGATCTTAATAGTATTAATAAATGTCAATCAATTAATACTAATGTTAAAAAAAAGAATACTTCTCGTCATGTTGTACTAAAATTTAATAATACTAAAGGTAGGTATTTAGTAAAAAGGAGAAAACAGGTTGCTAAAACAATCAAGGCTATTAATGGTAAAGGTTTAATAAGTGATAGTAAAACCTCAAATATACCAGAGACTTTAAAAGTTAATAAGATAGAAAAAAAGACATATCAGCTTTACAATGTAGATTATGTTCCTTTATTTAAATCTTGTGAAAAAGCTCCAGAAAATGAACAATTAAAATGTTTTAATGTAGTAATAGGTAATCATATTCAAAATAATTTTGAATATCCTGAAGAAGCTGTAGAAAAAGAAATTATTGGGAAAATTACAGTAAAATTTGTTATCAATGAAAATGGGAATATTACCGAAGTTAAAGCAAACGATGGCAGTTATGAAGATAATATTTTAACAAAGTATAGTGAAGAATTAATATCTAAGTTACCAAGTTTAAAACCTGCTAAAAAGAGCAATAGAAAAGTAGCTGTTTCTTATGAGTTGCAGTTAGATTTTTCTTTATAAAAAAAATATTTATTTTCAAAAAATTCATCATAAAGAGATTACTTTATGATGAATTCTTGATTTATAGACCAATTGGCTCTCATTTTGAGAATTTCTGGAAGATAAATAATCTTTTCTGGTTGTACTTTACCAATTAACTTACCAGAATCCCATTTATTGTTTCCGTTTTCATCGATAATTGCTCTTATAGTATACTCCCTAGGTTCCAATAATTTAAATTCTAATGTTTTAGAAGTTTTTACAAACCTTTTTTGTATTATTTCTTTATCTAATAGTAATTCAATGATAACAGGACTGTCAATTTCTTTTTTTAAGTTCAAAATGATGTTTCCATAATCTTCAACCTCTTTAGTGTTAAAAGTATAATTTAAAGTGTCTTTAGATGCAATACCATAAAAATCTTCAATGGCATTAGGTAAACCTATAAAAACATATCCCTTTTTCGGTTTCTTTTTAAAAATTAAACCGATTTCGTTAATAGAAAGTTTTTTTAATTCAAATTGAATAGGAAGAGTGTCATTGTCAACTAAAGTAAACTTTGTAGTATCAATTTTATGTATCGGGTTATTGGTTGTTATTTTTAAAGTATCTGTTAAATGCAATATATTTTTAATATTCTTTGAAATAGACAAAGAATCTATTTTCTTCTTTCTTAAAAAAACAGTAGAAGTATCTATAGTGTTCTCATATGTAACTAAGAAATTTAATGAATCTACTTTAATTGGTGTATGCCAATAATTCAAAGTGTCTTTTTCTTTATCAAACATACTAGCCGATTTAAAAGTTTCTGGAACTTTAGATAGTAATTTGACTTTAATCTTTTTATCTCCTATAAAACCGAACTGAATTTTTCCTTTACTTATTTCCTTTCCTCTTTTAAATTTATAAGGCAACTTTTCTTTAAAAAGAGTTATAGAAGAACTTATTAAACTGTCTTTAGGTAAGGAAATAGTATCTCTAATAAAACCTATTTTGTCAATATTTGGATTAAACTTATAATCAGAAGCTTCTTCGTCTATAGCCATAACAAAATATTTACCTTCCTTTATGTTTGTAAATTTGAAGTTTATTGAATCAAAAGTTTTTGTTACATAATCTGGTTTCCTTTTAAAAGGAATAGAATCGTTATAAGTAGAGTCCGCCTTGTATAATAAAACACTGTAGTTTTTCGCTAATTCTTTTTTAAATATATCTTTAACAGAGCCGTTTAAATTTAAAGAATCAATAAGATCTCCAGTAGAAAAAACATACTTAAAATTTTCTAATGTATTATTCTCATTATTATCTTTAATTGCATCTCCAAAATTAAAAGTGTAGGTAGTATTCTTTTTTAAAGAATCTAAAATTTTTATGTTAATGTATTTACTTGGTGTACCTTGAGGAGTAATTAAAGGATCTAATTTAAACGGAGGTGAAATAATTAATTGTTTATTTAAATCTCTTAAAACAACGTATTCATCGAAGTAAATCCTAATTTCTTTTTGATTAAAATTTAAACTTTTATGATCTGGTTTTGCTACAACCATAATAGGAGCATCCTCATCTTTAGGCCCACCTTCTGGTCGACCTTTTCTGGCGCAATTATGAAAAACTAAAAGACAGGTTATTACTAAAAAATAATGATATGAAAATTTCACTAGTTGTTTTTTTGTAATACCAAAAGTAATGAAAACAACTATGTTTTTTCAGTATATGCTATAGTAAGAATACTAATTTTAATATTTTTAACTTTTTGTAATTCATTACAACAGGTTTCTAATGTTGCACCAGATGTAATTACATCATCAATTAATAGTACATGTTTGTTTTTTAGAGAACTTGTATTTGTTAATTTAAATTTTGTGTGAATATTGTTAAAACGCTCAAACCTAATTTTTAATGTTTGAGTTTTAGATGATGATGTTCTTATTAATACATTAGGTAAATATTCACAAGTTATCTTTCTTGCTAAAGTTTCACCAAAAACAGTTAGTTGATTATAGCCTCTTTGCTTCATTTTCTCTTTATGTAATGGAACTGGAAGAATATAATCTACATTTAAAAACTCATCTCTTTTATGTAATTCATGCCCAATCCAATTAGCTAAAAAGACACCTATATCTTCACGATTTTCATATTTTAACTTATGAATTAACTTTTGAGTACTGTTTTTCTTTCTGTAAAATAGAAAAGAATATCCTTTATAAATAATTGACTTTCCATAAAAAACAGAAGTAATCATATTACTATGAAAATCTAAAATATCAATGATAGGTAAATCGTTTTTACATGAATTACATAATATAGTCTCAGACGAAAAGAGGTGTTTATCACAATTTATACATAAATTAGGATAAAAAATACTTAAAAGATCTTTAAAAAAATGCATATTTGCTTCAAAACTTTTTACAGCAAAAATACAAAACAACTAAAAATAATTTTTTGGAAAAGAAATTCAATTTTTTAAAGGAAGCAATTTCAACAGTAAAAACTTCAGGAACATTAATTCCTAGTTCACGCTTTTTAGCTGAAAAAATGCTAAAACATATAGATTTTGAAAAAGCAAAACTCATTGTAGAATTAGGTTCTGGTAATGGAGCTATAACAAAACGCATTTTAAGTAAAATGAACCCAGGAACAAAATTAATTTGTTTTGAGATAAATGATACTTTTTATGAAGAGTTATTAAAGATTAATAACTCACAAGTGACTATTTTAAAAGCTTCTGCAGAAGACATAATAGAAGAAATAAATAAGTTAAATTATAAAGAAGCTGATTATATTATTTCTGGTTTACCATTATCTATTTTACCTAAGAAACTTTCTGAAAGCATTCTAATAGAATCACATAAGGTACTTAAAAAAGAAGGCCGTTTTGTACAGTTTCAATACAGTCTAGATTATTACAAAAAATTAAAAAAGATCTTTAATAAGAAAAACGTCTCATTAAATTTTGAACCGATAAACTTTCCTCCTGCTTTTATTTACAGCTGTATAAAAAAATAAGGAGTTTACTTTTTAGAATTTGTACTTTTGCCTTCTATGATTGAAACACGCGAAGCAATATCTGAGAAGGTAGTCTTAATTGGAGTTATAACTCAACAACAGAATGAAGAGAAAGCCCAGGAATATTTAGATGAACTGGATTTTTTAACAATTACTGCTGGTGGAGTACCTGTAAAAAGATTTTTACAAAAATTAGATAAACCAAATCCTAAAACATTTTTAGGAACAGGTAAGTTAGATGATGTTAGAGCTTTTGTAGATAGTCATAATATAGGAACGGCTATTTTTGATGACGAACTTTCGCCAGCACAATTAAGAAATATTGAAAAAATCCTAGATTGTAAAATCTTAGATAGAACAAATTTAATTTTAGATATTTTTGCTAGTAGAGCACAAACAAGCTCTGCTAAAACTCAGGTAGAATTAGCTCAATACGAATATCTTTTACCTCGTTTAACTAGAATGTGGACGCACTTAGATAAACAAAAAGGAGGTATAGGTATGCGAGGTCCTGGTGAAACAGAGATTGAAACAGATCGTAGGATTATTAGAAATAAAATAACGCTGTTAAAAAAGAAACTTCTTACCATTGATAAGCAAATGGCTGTTCAAAGAAAAAACAGAGGAAAACTTGTTCGAGTTGCTTTAGTAGGGTATACAAATGTTGGTAAATCTACATTAATGAATGTAATAAGTAAGAGTGATGTTTTTGCAGAAAACAAACTATTTGCAACATTAGACACTACGGTAAGAAAAGTAGTTATAAAAAACATTCCTTTTTTGTTAACAGATACTGTAGGTTTTATAAGAAAACTACCAACTCAATTGGTAGAATCATTTAAATCAACTTTAGATGAAGTTAGAGAGGCTGATTTATTAGTACATGTAGTGGATATTTCTCATCCAAATTTTGAAGATCATATTTCATCTGTTAATAAAATTTTAGATGAAATAGATAGTGCGAACAAGCCTACTTTAATGATTTTTAATAAGATCGATGCATATACGCATGAAACAATCGACGAAGATGATTTAATTACAGAAAAAACAAAAGCACATTATACTTTAGATGATTGGAGAAAAACTTGGTTGAACGATTTAAATAAAGAAGTTTGTTTTATTTCTGCTATTGAGAAAAATAATATAGATGAATTTAAAGAAACTGTCTATAAAAATGTATTAGATATTCACACTAAAATTTTTCCATATAATAATTTTCTATACTAATAAATAGGTGTTTTTAACTTTTTTATTATTCAATATTTTTTTTGTTTAAAAAAACTAGAACAGTAGTTTTGGAATAAATATTCTATAGTAAATATTTGCTAAATATGAAAGAAAATCGAAGGTTTATTTTTTTTTATATATATTTACAGTTGTGTAAAGTAAATGTATTTAACTAAAATTCAACAAGTTTTTGTTTTAGTTAGTAGTTAATTCCCCAACTTATGAATAAAATAATTTATATATTTTTATTGTTTTTTTCTGTTAATATATTTTCACAAGGCCAGAAAGAGACTTGTGATACTCCAGAAAAGACATTAGATTTAAACAGTATAGCAAAGTGTACAGTTAAATCTTCTAAAAAAACAAATGATAAAAAAACAAGACAGATATCAGTAAAAATATCTGCACCCAAAAGAAGGTTTTTAAAGAAAAGAAAGAAAGGGGTTGCTTCTGAAGCAAACAATATGAGTACTTCTGGTATAAGTACTATAGATAATACTACATCAATTTCTAAATCCGTAAAACTTAAAACTAATTTAGCTGCACTAACGAACACGCTCTCTAAAGAAGAAGTGAGAAATGCTAGTAAGTTTAATACAGTCGATATGATTCCTGCATTTCCTGAATGTAAAGGAGAAAAAGAAGGAGATCAGTTAGATTGTTTTAATACGGAGATGATTAAGCATATTCAAGAGCATTTTAGGTATCCAAATAAAGCACTTCTTGGTAAGATAGAAGGTGAAGTTTGGGTTCGTTTTATCATTGATAAAGATGGTAATGTAACAAATATAAAAGCCTTAGGACCTAAGGGAGGTAAAATACTTAAAGATGAAGCTATAAGAGTAGTTTCTAATTTACCTAAATTTAAACCATCAGTTAAAGAAGGAAAAACAGTTTCTGTTAAATATGGTTTCCCAATCAATTTTTCGTTAGAAGACAATTAATTTATTTCGATCCCCTCGTTTTAATGTCTAAATAAAGTTAATAAAATTAAAAACTAACATGATTAAAAAACTACTCGCATTCCTATTTTGTATAGGTAGCTATTCATTGGCTATTGCTCAAACAGAAATTTCAGGTCTTATTTTCGATGAATATTTAGAGCCCTTTCCAGGAGCTATTGTAAAAACTAGTGAAGGAAAATCCGTAAGCTCAGACTATGATGGAGCTTTTACTATCAAAATCAAAAAATTCCCTGTTACTATCAATGTCTCATTAGTCGGTTATCAAACAGAAACGATAATACTTAAGGAAGTTTCTGAAGAAATTAATGTTATTTTAAAAGAATCATTTGCTTTAGATCAAATAGTAATATCAGCATCTCGTACACCAGAACGTATTATGGAATCTCCGGTGTCTATTGAACGTGTGGGGCTTAAGGGATTTAAAAGTAATTCTTCGCCTAATTTTTATGAAGGTTTAGGGAATTTAAAAGGAATAGATATATTAAGTAATAGTTTTAATATTAAAAATATTGTTTCTAATCGTGGTTTCGCTAATACAGAAAACACTCGATTTGTTCAAATAGCAGATGGTACAGAAACTACAGTTCCTTTTATTAATTATTCTTTAGGTAATTTATCTGGTTTAAATGAATTAGATGTAGCAAGTGTAGAAGTATTACCAGGGGCTGCATCTGCATTATATGGAGCAAATGCTTTGAATGGTATCTTATTAATGACAAGTAAAAACCCTTTCGATTACAAAGGAATAAGCACATATTTTAAAACAGGTGTTACAAGGCAAGATAAAGCCGGACAGAATGAGTTTTATGATTTAGGTATTCGTATGGCGCATGCATTTAATAATAAAATAGCAATTAAAACAAATTTCTCTTATAGTAAAGGAGAAGAATGGCATGCTACTGATTATAGGAATACAACAGAACAAGGTGGAGTAATAATAGAAGGAAATAGAAATTCAGATCCTGGTTATGATGGGTTAAACGTATATGGAGATGAAATAGAAGCCAATCTTAAAGATCTTATTGTCTTAGGAGAAACTCTTTTTCCTAGCCTTGTCCCTCCTGGGTCTTCACGAATTGTTCCAGATGTAGATGTTTCTAGAATAGGTTATAATGAAGTAGATCTTATAGATAATAAAACGAAGTCATTAACTTTTGATGGTAGCTTTTATTATCGCCCAAAAGGAAACGAAGATCTTGAAATTATATGGAATTCGAAATATAATTTAGCAGACAATATTATACATGGTAGTAATAGATATGTTCAAAAAGGAGGGCTCATGCAACAACATCGTTTAGAGTTTAAAGCAAAAAACTTTTTTGTTCGTGGATACTATACTCAGAATAATGCTAATTTAGTTGATCCTAGGCTTACAGGTATTTTTATAAATAATAGTTTTAAAAATGATCAAGTATATTTTACAGAATACGCATTAACTTATTTAGGAACTTTAGTAGCCAATCCAGGAAATACTTCATTAGCGTTTAGTAATGCAAGAGCTTTAGCAGAAAGCAATAGACCAGAAGTAGGATCACCATTATTTAGAAGTCTTGTTAATCAAGCAAGTAAAATTAGCGTGAATGATGGAGGAGCTTCTTTAAAAGATGAAACAGGGTTTTACCATGTAGACACTAACTATAACTTAAGAAATATAGTAGATTTTGCAGATATTCAAGTTGGAGGATCGTTTAGGCGATTTATATTAAATTCTAATGGAGAGTTGTATAATGATAAAAATGGTTCTATTCGATTTAATGAATTTGGAGCATATGGGCAAATTCAAAAAAAATTAAGTGATAATCGCTTAAAATTGACAGGAACAATCCGTTATGATAAATCTCAAAACTTTAAAGGGAATTTATCTCCTAGAGCATCAATAAGTTATGCGGCAGGTAGTACAAGAGATCATAACTTTAGAGTTGCATTTCAAACAGGGTTTAGAAATCCAACAACACAAGATCAATATGCAAGTGTCTCTTTAGGAGACCGTACAATATTAGGTTCGGTAGAAGATAATATTATTTCAGAGTCAGCATCATATCCAATTAGAGGTACTACTGGTTTGAGTTTAGTGGGACCTTTAGCAACAATATCAGGTGTTGAGGGAATTAAAGATAATTCTTATACAAATGATTCTCGTGAATTATTCCTTGCTGGAGTTAGAGAAAATGTAGGAAATGGAGATACAAATGCAATTGCCGTTGGAAAAAATGCAGGTCTTCTTGAAAAAGCTTTGTTTGATTTTGTTAAACCCGAAACAGTGCAATCTTTTGAGTTTGGATATCGTGGTGCAACCAAACTAGCAGATAAATTATTTGAATTTGATGTTGCTGTGTATTATAATATTTATAATGATTTTATCACTCAAAAAACTATTTGGACTCCATTATATGGTAAAGTAGATAATGGGACAACAGATTTTTTAGCTCCTATAGCAGTTTTGAGTACAGATGTTAGACGTCATATTATTCGAACAAATACTAGTTCGAAAGTAGAATCGTATGGTTTAAATGCTGGTTTTGTAACTAAAGTATTTGGAGGGTATAGTTTAGGTGCTAATTATGCATATTCAACATTTAGTGATGATGGTGCAGATGCAAACTTTAAAAATGCATTTAATACACCAGAACATAAAGTTAAAATCCAGTTTGGTCATGATAAATTATTTAAAAATTTTGGTTTCAATATTAATGCTCGTTGGCAAGATGAATTTTTATACCAATCAGTCTTTATAGATGCTTTAATTGAAGAAAGGATCGTGTTTGACGGACAAATAAATTACACTTTTCCTTCTATAAAGTCAACATTTAAATTAGGAGGTACTAATTTATCTGGTAAAGATTATACAAGTGTTCCCGGTACGGGAAATATTGGTACCCAATATTATGTTTCTTGGACCATTAATAATTAATAAAAATTAAAACTTTAATAAAAAAGAGGATGCTTTTAAGTATCCTCTTTTTTATTTTTATAAAAATTGTAAAGCATGCATGTAACTAAAAATATCCTTCTAAAAAAAGAGGGGCAAAAAACAATTCTAATAGATGTTTTTTGTAAAAAGGAAAACAAAGAGAAACCAATTGTAATTTTTTGTCACGGATATAAAGGATTTAAAGATTGGGGGGCATGGAATTTAATGGCAGAAACTTTTGCTAATGAAGGTTTTATTTTTGTGAAGTTTAATTTTTCTCATAATGGAGGTACTATTGAGAATCCTATAGATTTTCCAGATTTAGAAGCTTTTGGTAATAATAATTATACTAAAGAATTAGATGATTTGGAAAGAGTGATAGATTGGTGTTTTACAAAAGCTAATTTTAAAAATGAAATGAATTTAAATAATATTTCATTAATAGGTCATAGTCGAGGTGGTGGTATTGTATGTATTAAAGCAGAAGAAGATTCTAGAATAAAAAAAGTAATTTCATTAGCTGGTGTGTCAGATTTTAAAAGAAGATCATCAACAACAGGTGAATTAGATGAGTGGAAAGAAAAAGGAGTGAAGTATGTTTCTAACTCTAGAACAAAACAAGAAATGCCTCATTTTTATCAATTTTATGAAGATTTTATAGAAAATGAAAAAAGGCTTACTATAAAACGAGCAGTAAATAACTTAAAAAAACCATATTGTATCATTCATGGAGATGCAGATATCTCTATTTTTATTAATGAAGCACAAGATCTTTATAAATGGAGCTCTAATAGTGAATTAAAAATCATAAGCGGAGCAAACCATGTCTTTGGTGCAAAACACCCTTGGAAAGAACAAAAACAACCTTTAGACTTAAAAAAAGCAACTGAATTATGTGTAGAGTTTATTAAGAAAACATAATTTAAATGTTAATTTAAGTTTTTCATAAAATGAGTAGAAATTGTGTGCTAAATTTTCGTTTTACAAGCAGAAAAAAAAGGATTTAAAAAATTGCATTTTTACATTCCAATAGAATTGGTATCTTTACTAATTAATGATAAACAGAAAGACTGTTTTTATCTAACTAGAAATCAAACAAATAAAATATTTTTTTGATACTGAATGATGTTTCAGGTTTAAAAAATTATTTTAAAATATATTTTTTTATGAGTTGTAGCAGTTGCTCAACTAACAAAAACGGTGTTCCAAATGGGTGTAAGAGCAATGGGAATTGCGCTACAGGTACTTGTGGAAGTGGAAATAAATTAGCTGTTTTTGATTGGTTATCGAATATGACTTTACCGTCAGGTGAAGCTCCTTTTAATATTTATGAAGTTCGTTTTAAAAACGGAAGAAAACATTTTTATAAAAATCCAGACAATAAATTTACAATAACAATGGGTGATGTGGTTGCCGTAGAAGGTAGCCCAGGTCATGATATCGGTATTGTTTCTTTATCAGGTGAACTTGTAAAAGTTCAAATGAAAAAGAGAAAAATAACCGCCGATAGTGAAGATGTAAAAAAGATTTACAGAAAAGCAACACAAAAAGATGTTGATGCTTGGCAAACTGCAAGAGGAAGAGAGTTAGAAACCCAAAGAAAAGGAAGAGAAATTATTACTCGACTAGGTTTAAAAATGAAACTTTCTGATGTTGAATTCCAAGGAGATGGTAATAAAGCAACATTTTATTATACAGCAGACGACAGAGTTGACTTCAGACAGTTAATACGAGATTTAGCAAGTACTTTTTCCATACGAATTGAAATGAAACAAGTAGGAATGCGACAAGAAGCGGCTAGATTAGGAGGTATTGGGTCTTGTGGTAGAGAATTATGTTGTTCTACTTGGTTAACAGATTTTAGAAAAGTGAATACAGCAGCAGCTCGTTATCAACAATTGTCTCTAAATCCATTGAAATTAGCAGGGCAATGTGGTAAATTAAAATGTTGTTTAAA
>CALISK010000347.1 GCA_938041625.1 uncultured Tenacibaculum sp.
AACACTTCTACTTTTCTAAATGTTGTGTTATTCATTTCCAATAATGCATTGTGGTTAAACACAGCTACAGGTCGTATAGGTAAACCATCTTCTACGTATAAAAAAAGTGATTTTGTTGATATTGGAGAACGAACTGCCATAAAATGCTGTTCATTACTTGAAGCTTTTGATGAGCTCATGAATACTCCTGGAACCTGATTTACTAATTGTTCTATTCCTAAAGCTTTTGTTTCTTTAATTTGATTTGCTGTTAACACCCCAATTGCTGCAGGAACTTCTTTTCGTTGTTGCACTTCTCTACTTGCTGAAACAACTACTTCTTCAAGATTTTCTATATTTTCTTGTAAAACAATTGTATTAAATTTATTGGTAAGGTTTATTTTTTTTGTTTGAAACCCAATTGCTGAAATACGAATATTACCATCTTTTAACTTTATTGAAAATTCTCCTTCAATATCTGTTGCTGTTCCTTTCTTCTTAGAAGCCATTATAGTAGCTCCAACAATTGCTTTTTGATTTTGATTGACTACCTTTCCTTTAAAAATAGTTTGTGCTATTATTTTATTATACGGTAATATGAATCCTAAAAATAGGATTATTAGTATATGTTTTTTCATCTAGTTATTTTTTACAATGAATATTGTAAACCTATAGTTATTGTTTCTTCTTGTTTTAATTGAATTCCATTTAAATCTTGGAAAATCGGATATGCGTATTCAAATCCTAAACGAATATTTTTAAAACTTCCTTTAGGTATATACATGTTAAAACCAACAGCACTATTTACATAATTACCTCCAAAATTTTGAGTATCTGCCGTGGTAACCATCATTGGATTTAATTTTAAATTTTCACCGTTTATATTATCAACAATTAATCCTTCTATACGACCAGAAAAACTTAACCAATTAGTTGTTTTTATAGCAAACCAAGAATTTAATCCATAACGATTTCCTAAAGAATAATCATCATCATTTTCTCCAAAACGGATGGTTATTTTTAATTGACTTCCCCATGAAACAATACCATTCTGACCTAAATATGTTATTGCTAAATCGGTATCAAAGGTTCCGCTTCCAATTTGCATTGGATAGGGTAACTGTATTTTATTTGGGGCAGACATTGGAGTACTATCTTCTGCATCTATTTTTCCTGTTGGTATAGAAACATTTAATTGTCCATGTAAAGATTGTCTATTTTTATTTAAAATTTTATAAATAGCTCCTATTTTTAAATCTCCAAAACCAGATGATGATGTTGAAAATTCTCTGGTCATTCCTGTTGGCATTCTCATCTGTAAATCCATATCATTTTGAGTATACATTGCCATTGCTACCAATGTAATATTGTTAGATACCGCATACATAGCTCCTAACATATGCATTTTCATAGGCATTTTTAATGGAGTAACCATATAACCAGCATTATGTGCTTCATTATTAGAAATAGTTTTGGTTCCATTTAACAGACCTTCCATATTCATATTCATAAATCGATAAGAAAACATGAGTCCTCCTTTTTTATGGTAATGATCTCCCATAACACTAATTGGAGCGTGACCATCTGGCCGACCTGATTTCCATAAGTTTTCAGTTTCTTTTTGAGCAAAAATATTTTGAGAAAGGAACATAACTATTCCCATAAGGATGATTTTTTTCATCAGTTTTATTTTAATTTTTTACAATATAGTTTTGAGGATATTTCTAACCTCTTGTTTATTTTATATGATATATCTTAACATTAATAACTTAGCGTCATTAACTTGAATTTACTTCATGTTAATACCTTAAAGCAACTGACGCTTTATAATACAAAATTCTGAAGTACTGAATATAAATTCAGCACCACTCAGGATAGATAATCATGTTATATGTGAAAAATTAAACTGTAGGAGGGTGAAATACTTCCTTATTATATAAATAAGAATAACTCTGCTTGTAAGAATACAAACTTTTTTGTTTATTAAAAGTGTATGCTGTTTTGTTTATTTTTAAAACATTTACAAAACCTATAGGGTATTTTTCTAAAGATATCCTCAATGAATTATAATCATCTTCTTGTTGTTCTTTTAATTTTTTCATTAATTGACATTTCCCATTACATCTTAATTCAGGTTTATCTTTATTAATACATAAAATTTTAGAAATATAGTCGTAGTTAATTGCGTATTCTACAAAAGGAGTAATTGGACGTAGCATTGCAATTAAGTATAAAAAAACAAAAAAATATGTGCTTGTTTTGAGTTTCAAAAACTAATATACTTTTAACAGTAACAAAGATAGATGAGTTCTCTTTTTTAACCAATAAAAAACACTTCTTTTTATTTAAAAACCATTTCTTTAACAATTACTATTTCTTTAACAGGATTACTGTTTTTTACTTTAATTTTTAACTTGTTATATTTATTTTCCCCGCTTAGACATTCACAATACTGATCTTCTGAATTCAGAATTTTTCTTTTTATGGAAACTATTTTGGTTTTCATAGAAATTCAGGTGAATTACTCGTTCTAATTCGTATAATAAAACCACTTTTTGAAATCAATTATCTTCATTTAGTTTTCATGAAAAATCTGGACTATAAACGTTATATTCTAAATCAAAATTATTTTCTAAAAAGGCAATTGTTTTTATCGCTAAATCTTCACTATCTAACGAAATCAACATTTCTCTTTTAGTATGTTTCTTATTTAGTAATGTTACATCAGACTTCTGAAAAGTTAAAGCTAAATCAGGATTGGCATTTGAAAACCAAGCCATTTTTTGAGTTTTTCTAAATTTTAATATAGATACTTGATCTTTGTTATTCAAACTAATTTTCTTTTTTAGAATTAATTTTCCAAAACAATAGAGACCTCTATATAATTCTGACTCTTTTTTTAAGAGTCTTCGCTTAAAAAACATTGAAATTATTACTAGTGTGAACACAAAAAAATTACACAATTAATTGCACATAATCTTTAAAATCAAAACCTATATCTGTTAACTTTATAATTAATAAAAGAACAGGAAGGCCTGTAACCAATATTAAATGTGTTTTTTGATGTCTTGTAAATCTACTTTCCAATATTATTCTATTCATCACTTTTTTAAAATATTAGTAATTACAAAGTCTCTTTTTGTTACATCTATTTCTTTATTTTTATTTATTCTAAATAAATTATTATCTTTGCAGTAGAATTATAGAATAATATGATTGTTTTTTATACTCCTAAAAAAGAAATATTTACATCTCTTATTTCAGAAACAAGAGCTTGTGATGAAGTATGCTCTAGTAATTGTTTAAAACCAAAAAGCAAGTGTTGTAATAAGTATCAAAAAAAAGGCATCAACTGTAAGCGATGCCCTTTAACTTCTAATTTTAAGATTGCTTCTTAATTATTCTATTATTAATAAAAAGTAATTTCTTTTACCTCTTTGTAACAACACATATTTATCAGCAATTAAATCTGTAGTAGTAATTTTATAATCTTCTTTTATTTTTTCTTTATTTACAGAAATAGAGTTTTCTTTTAAAGCCCTACGTGCATCCCCATTCGATTTTAAAAATTGAGTTTTTGCAGCCAGTGCGGCAATCATATCCAATCCTTCAGCAAAATCTTCTTTTGTAACAATTGCTTGTGGCACACCATCAAAAACATCTAAAAATGTTTGCTCATCTAAACTTTTCAAATCATCAGCTGTAGATTTTCCAAATAAAATATTAGATGCAGCTATTGCCTTATCTAATTCTTCTTTAGAATGTACAAAAATGGTAACTTCTTCTGCTAACTTTTTCTGTAACACACGAGCATGAGGCGCTTCTTTATGTTCTGATATAATTGATATTACTGTTTCTTTATCTAAAAATGTAAAAATCTTAATATATTTCTCTGCATCTTCATCTGAAGCATTTAACCAAAATTGATAAAATTTATATACCGAAGTTTTATCTGCATCTAACCAAACATTTCCTCCTTCAGATTTACCGAATTTAGAACCATCTGCTTTTGTAATTAAAGGGCACGTCATTGCATATGCTTTTTCTTTATCCCCTTCTGTCATTCTTCGAACTAATTCCGTACCTGTAGTTATATTTCCCCATTGATCAGAACCACCCATTTGTAATTTACAATCATGGTTTTTATATAAATGATAAAAATCATATCCCTGAATTAATTGATATGTAAATTCGGTAAAAGACATACCACTACCAGAATCACCAGAAATTCTCTTTTTAACAGAATCTTTAGCCATCATATAATTTACGGTAATTCTTTTACCTACATCACGTGCAAATTCAATAAAAGAAAACGTTTTCATCCAATCATAGTTATTTACTAATACTGGTGCATTTTCTTTAGTACTTTCAAAGTTTAAAAAACGAGCTAACGTATTTTTAATTCCTTCAACATTTTTTGCTAAAGCTTCTTCATTTAACAAATTTCTTTCATCTGATTTTCCTGAAGGGTCTCCAATCATACCTGTCGCTCCACCAACTAGTGCATATGGTTTATGTCCTGCTTTTTCTAAGTGAACTAATAAAATTATAGGAACTAAACTACCAATGTGTAATGAATCTGATGTAGGATCAAAGCCGATATATGCACTTGTCATTTCTTTTAATAATTGATCTTCAGTTCCTGGCATAATATCGTGAACCATTCCACGCCATTGTAATTCTTCTACTAAATTTTTAGTCATTTTATCAAGCATTTAGATTCACAAATATACCATTTTACATAACTTCTAAAACTATGAAAAAACACCATTTACATAAAGGGGTTTAGTTTACAAAGAGTTATGTTTTTTATAGTGAATTAAGAATTTTAACACTCCTTACTTTAATAAAAAGTAAAAAACTGTAAATCAGTAAATTAAAAATAAAATAAAATAAAAAAACAATTATTTTTACAATTAATAGTTATCTTTAATGTGACTTTTAAACGTTTTAAAGGTCTTAATACATAAACTTATAATAAAATTAAAAGATGAAAAAATTATTGAAATCCTCATTTATCGTTGCTTTTACAGCAACCTCATTAATTTTCACCAGTTGTACTAACGAAAATGAAGGGCTTGGAGCAGATCCAGGTACGGAAGCTACTAATGAAATTATTGTAAACCCAACCAATGCAGGGTCACAAGATCGAAATGTTGAGATTGTTGCTGCGGCTAATAGTTTAGTTCCTGTAAGAATTAATTATACGGGAGACAAAAAAATGCGTAGAGCATATATTACTAAAAATGATTTTAGTAATGATTTAGGACCACAACCATATAAGTACCCTACTGCCGTTCAGAAAAGTGACGGTTCTATTGATATAGATGGAGATGATAAAGACGATTTTGTTTTCGACTTACAGTTTGATGCTCCACAAAATTTAGGTGAAGTTGTTGAATATGTTATTTGGACAACCAATAATAAAGGTGATTTTAGAGATATTTCTGATAGTAACTCTATAGATGATACTGCTTTTGGTAAAATAACTATTAAAGCAGGTGCTAATGCTACAGGTTCTTCTGCTAGTTTCAGAAGCTTTACACAAACAATATTAGCAGCTCCTTTGGCTGATGGTACTTCTGAAACGTTTGTTTCTGTATACAACAATGAAACTTATAAAATTAACCAAGGAACAGAAACATTAGCTTTATGGGATTTTGGATATTTTTATGGAAACACTACCGGTGCTTCTTTTTATTCTGTATATGATTTCCCTAAAGTTTTTGAAAAAAATGGAGCAACAGGCTTACATGTTTCTGATTTTGTAGGTACTGATTTAGCAGAATTAAATCGTTTTTATTTTAGCACATCTACAGCTGATTTCGATGCTGTAGCTTCAGGAACAGATTTAGATTTCATACAACAATCAACAGACGAACGTATTAGAAACTTAAATACTGGAGATGTTGTTGAATTTGTAGATCAATATGGAAATAAAGGATTAATTAAAGTTACTAATATTGTTACTGGTAACGGAAGTGCAGGAAGAATTACCTTTGATGTAAAAGTTCAAGTAAATGCTATCCCTTTAAAGCAATAAAATAAATTTTTATACATAAATAAATTTTAAGAAGACTGCTTTATAAGCAGTCTTCTTTTTTTATGCTTACTTTTGAAATATGATTTTAGTTACTGGCGGAACAGGTTTAGTGGGTTCACATTTATTATATGAACTTTCCCTTAATAATAATAGTATTATAGCTATTTATAGAAACGAAGACAAACTAGAAAAAACAAAAAAAAATTTCTCTTATTATACAGATAAAAGTGAAGTATTATTTTCTAAAATCACTTGGATAAAAGCAGATATTACCGATATTCCTTCCTTAGAAATTGTTTTCAACAACACTATCAACCAGGTGTATCATTGCGCTGCATTAGTTTCATTTGATCCTAGCGATTATTATTTAATGAGGCAAACCAATATTGATGGCACTGCCAATATTGTGAATTTCTCAATAAATACTAAAGTTAAAAAACTATGTTTTGTTAGTTCTATCGCCACCATTGGAGATGCTATTAATGATGAGCTTATTACTGAAGAAAAAGAATGGGTTCTCGATGCAAATAAACACTGTTATGCTATTACAAAATATGGTGCTGAAATGGAAATATGGAGAGCCAGTCAAGAAGGGTTAGATATTGTAATTGTAAACCCTGGAGTTATTTTAGGTAGTGGTTTTTTTAATGACGGTACTGGTAAACTGTTTTCTCAAATTAATAATGGACTCTCTTTTTATACGGAAGGAATTACTGGTTTTATTGGTGTAAAAGACGTTGTAAAAACAATGGTTAAGTTAACCGAATCTAAAATAAAAGGTGAGCGATTCATTTTAGTATCAGAAAACCTATCTTTTAAAACCATACTATATACAATCGCTAATTATTTAAATACTAAAAAACCATCTAT
>CALISK010000348.1 GCA_938041625.1 uncultured Tenacibaculum sp.
AGGTTTTTCATTCTTAGAAACGCTACAAGCACCTTATGTTTTAAAAGCAGATGGATTGGCAGCAGGAAAAGGAGTTTTAATTTTAGATTCTTTAGAGGAAGCAAAAAAAGAGTTAGCGGAAATGTTAACAAACGAAAAGTTTGGAGAAGCATCTTCTACAGTTGTTATTGAAGAGTTTTTAGCAGGAATTGAATTGTCTGTATTTGTATTAACAGATGGAAAGAATTATAAAATATTACCATCGGCTAAAGATTATAAAAGAATAGGAGAAGGAGATAAAGGGTTAAATACAGGAGGAATGGGAGCTATTTCACCAGTTCCTTTTGCTAATGAAGCTTACATAAAGAAAGTTGAAGAACGTATTGTAAAACCAACAGTAGCTGGGCTTCAAAAAGATGGAATAGACTATAGAGGTTTTATATTTATCGGTTTAATGAATGTAAACGGAGAACCTTTTGTAATTGAATATAATGTTAGAATGGGAGATCCTGAAACAGAAGCAGTTTTACCTAGAATAACTTCTGATTTGGTTGATTTATTTGAAGGAGTAGCAAACCAAAACTTATCAGAGAAAGAATTTGAGGTAACTGATAAAATAGCAACTACTGTGATGTTAGTTTCTGGAGGTTATCCTGAAGCATACGAAAAGAGTAAGAAAATTTCTGGTTTTGAAACTGTTGAAAACTCAATAGTATTTCATGCAGGAACAAAAAACGAGAATGGAGATGTAGTAACTAATGGAGGACGAGTAATGGCTATTACTTCTTTAGGAAATTCAATAGAAGAAGCATTAGAAACTTCTTATAAGAATATAGATAAAATTACATTTGAAAAAATGAATTATAGAAAAGATATTGGTTTTGATTTAATCGCAGAATAATAGTCAAGTATTAAATGCCCAATATTAATTTAAATAAAATAAGAAACAAAAAAAGGAGTTTTTAACTCCTTTTTTTGTTTCTTGTTAAGTAGCTTTTTCAAGAGTAAATGAAAATTCAGACCCTTCTCCAAAAGTACTTTTTAATAGAATAGTTTCATTATGTGCTTCTATAATATGTTTAACAATAGATAAACCTAAACCAGAACCACCTTGTTCTCTAGAACGACTTTGATCAACTCTATAAAAACGTTCAAACAATCTAGGAATATGTTCTTGTTTTATTCCTTCACCGTCATCTATAATTTTAATAACAAATTTATTTTCGTTGTAAACCTCTACACGTGCAGTTGTAATTCCACCAATTTTACCATATTTAATTGAGTTTACAATTAAATTAATTAATACTTGTTCTACTCTTTCTACATCTCCTTTTACAAATATTGGAAACTCATAAGCTTTATCAAAAACTAATTTAATATTACGTTTTTTAGCTTTCATTTCAAATAAATCGAAAACGGTTTGAATAAGCTCTAAAATGTTAAAAGGCTCTATTTTCATTTTCATACCATCTGTTTCCAATTTAGCAATCATATCTAAATCTTTTATAATAGAGGTTAAACGCTCTACTCCCTTATTGGCACGTTCTAAATATTTATCTCTTATTTCTATATTATCGGCAGCCCCTTCAATTAAAGTTAAGATATAGCCTTGTACGGTAAAAAGAGGTGTTTTTAATTCATGAGCAACATTACCTAAGAAATCTCTACGAAATGAATCTCTTTCAGTTAAGTCGGCAATTTCTTCCTTTTTATCTTCTACATATTCTTGAACTGTTTTTGTAAATTCTTCAATATCAGTAGTTATTTTATCTCTTTTTAAATCATCTACATCTAAAATAGAAATGTCTTCATACAGTTTTCTTACTCTTTGGTAAATAAAATGCTCAGCTCTATATTGAATAACTAAAAAAGAAATAGTAAAAAGAATAATTCCAAAAATGATAATGGCGATTAACCCTAATGAATTAAAAAAAGACAGATAAGAAAATACCGCAATAATGATAGAAATTACAGTTAAATATAATGCAGAAACTAGTGCATAATTATATGTCTTCTTAAGTTTTTTCATAATAAAAAAAGTAGATTGCTAAAGTAGCAATCTAAATATATTTAATCAAGAGCGTTAATTTATTATTTATCTTCCTCTAAAACAAATTTATAACCCACACCTTTTACTGTTTTAAAATGATGATCACCAATTTTTTCTCTTAATTTACGAATATGAACATCAATAGTTCTACCACCTACAACAACTTCATTTCCCCAAACACTATCTAAAATAGTTTCTCTTTTAAAAACCTTCCCAGGTTTAGAAGTAAGTAAAGAAAATAATTCAAATTCTTTTCTAGGGAGTGTAATTTTTTTTTCGCCTTTAAAAACTACATATTCATCTCTATTAATTAAAATATCTCCAATTTTTGTAGTAGCTTCAGAAGTTGAATCAGCTTTTAAACGTCTTAAAAGCGATTTTACTTTACTAACTAAAACTTTCGGTTTAATAGGTTTTGTAATATAATCATCAGCACCAGCATCAAAACCAGCAACTTGAGAATAATCTTCACCCCTTGCTGTAAGAAAAGAGATAATTACATTTTCTAAAGATTTAATTGTTCTAATTTTCTCACAAGCCTCAATACCATCCATTTCAGGCATCATTATATCTAATAAAATTAAATGAGGTGTAATTTTTCTAGCTATTTTAACACCTTCCGATCCATTAGTTGCTGTAAAGACTTGATAACCTTCCGATCTAAGATTGTAACCTACAATCTCTAAAATATCAGGTTCGTCATCAACTAATAAAATTTTAACATCATTGGTATTCATACATTTATTTTTATAGAATAAGTAATTCAAAAGTAGCGATTAATTTGCGACTTTAGTTAAAGCCATATTAACTTAATGTTGATTTAATATTAATAAAAAAAACCAATTAAAGGTATTAAATTATCAGTTAACAGTAAAATAATGTGATAATTAACGAATAAAAGTGAAAGAATATTTATGTTTGTTTTCCCCTGTTATTTAAAAAAACATTAAATTATGAAAAAAAAATACTTTTTAATTTTATTATTATCCATTAGTTTTTTCTCTTTTAGTCAAGATTTGAAAGAGAATATGAACTTCAATATAATCGAAAATTATATAAATAATAAGGAAGTTAATTTATCTGTTGATTTAATAGATGAAAGTAAAGAAATGAATCCATCAATAAATATATTTGATCCAATAGAAGGACAAATTTTTGATGAAACAACTACAGCAGTAAATATTTCATACGATATTTTAGATTTTCCCAGTTTTACACCAGGCGCAGATGGTTATGTAAGATATTCAGTTAGAGAAAATGATGGAGACTATACAGTAAGAGATATAGAAATAACAGATGCAACTTTTAGTTTATCTGTTGAATCGGGTACAAATTATGAAGTAACAATAGAATTGGTAGATGCCTCACGTAACCCATTTTCACCAGCAATATTAGCATCTGTAAATTTTTCAGTAGCAGAAGGCACAGGAAATCCATCAATAATAATAACTTCACTAAAATCAGGAGAAACTTTATCACCTATAACGACAGAAGTTGAAGTTAATTATGAAATTAAAGATTTTCCTGCTTTTACACCAGGATCTGATGGTTTTGTTAAATATACAGTTTGGAAAAATGGAGATCAAATTATTTCAAAAGATGATTTTATTGATATAATTTTTGATGCAACTTCTGGTAATTATAGTGTAGATGTTGAATTATTAAATAATTCTAAAGAGCCATTCTCGCCAAGAATTCTTACTTCTTCTTCATTCTTTATACAAGATGGTTATAGAGTAGTAAATAGTTTAGAAGAATTAGGTTCTTCAGATAGAGGAGCATTTTATGAATTAATTAATGAAGTTACGATAACTTACGATACCAAAAATGATCAAGATCAGAAATACATTCAAGATAATACAGCAGGGTTCTTAATAGATGATCAAAACGAAATATTGATTACAAATTATAAAGTAGGGGATGCTATTATAGGGTTAAAAGGACAATATGTTGAAGATGCAACAGGTAAAAAGTTTATTCCAGTAGAGGAACCAACAGATATTATTTCATCAGAGAATGTAGTTGCTCCAAAACAATTAACGTTAAAAGAGTTAAGTGAAAACATTCAAGTATATCAATCTCAGAGAGTGACTGTAGAAAATGTTAGTTTTGATATTGCTGATGGGGTTATGAAGTTTGATAGTTCAGTTTCAAAAAATTATGTGATATCTAATGGGGAAGATAAAATGAATTTTAGATTAGAGTTTGATGGGCTAGATTTAGAAGGAACTATAATTCCTCAAGGAACTTTTGATATAACAGGTATTGCAACTATTTCTTCTACAGCCTCTAAAGGTAATTCAAATGGTTTTCATAATATTTTGGCTCTTGAATTAAAAGGAATTGTAGCCGGAGTAGAAGAAAATACGATTGATGGATTTAATGTGTTTCCTAATCCGGTTACTAAGAATAAAACATTTATAGTAACGAGTTCTTCTTTTACAAAGAAAAAGGTTTTTATATCTAATGTATTGGGGAAAGAAGTATACACTAAAAACATTTCAGGAATTAATAATGAAATAAATGTACAAAGATTAGACACAGGGGTTTACTTTTTAAGAGTAATAGAATCTGGTAGAACAGCAACTAGAAAGTTGCTAATAAAATAAAATTTTTATTATATATTTGAACAAGAGAGCCTATTTTAGGCTCTCTTGTTGTATAAAAGAAGAATGAAAAATCGACTATATATAATTTTACTTTTTTGTGTATTTCTTTCTGGATATTCACAATCGAATTTTAAAAAATTCAAGAAATTACCTACTTCAAAAAAATGGTGGGTTATTTTTCATCCATTTAAAGCAAAAAAAGCATTAAGAATTTCTTTAGAAGCGAACCGAGTTTCTGATAGTATTAAAAACACAAATTTATTAGATGGAGATCATGCAGGAGGTCAAGTAGATGCTTTTAGACATGCGTATTGGATGGCAAGATTGAAAGAGGAAATAGGAATTTCGGCAGCAAGATCTTTAGGTAAAACTCATGAAAAAGATAATTATAGAATGTTTAAAAAAAGAAAGTTAGAAGAAGGTGTTTTACCAGATGAAATTTCTTCAGAAATGGATTTATTTAATAATGAAATTGGACTTTCTTTAACAACTAGAGGAGTTAAGACCCCAAAAAAAGGACTCATTTATAGAGTAATAAATGCGATTACGGCAGGAAAAATGAAAATAATAAAAAAAGATAAAAAAGGATTGTTTTTAACATGTGATAATGTAGTAATAAAAGCAAGCTTTTTAAAAGGAAAATGGAAAAACGAAAAATGTTTGGTAAACTCTAATTACAAACGCTAATGGTACTTTACTTTACGTAAAATTCGAATAACATCTTTGTATTTTATATAGGTAGTTTTATTTTTTAGATTTTTAATATACTTCTTTGCTTTTTCTAATTGTTCTTTAGCATCTAAAAAATCGTTTAAATAACAGATAAGATAATTGTTAGGTAATCTATGAACATCTTCATGTTCTGTTACAGAAAGTGGAATGTTTTTTTCAATCTTATTAATTATACGATTACTACTTTCATAAATGTGTTTAATAACTGTGGTATCATAGGTAGGAGGCTCAAATAAAAATTCTTTAATAATTTCTAATTTACCATTGTTTTTAAAATGGATAATCGTTTTTTCTAAAGGATAACGAGCTTCGTTTTTTTCTAAGCCTAGAAAGATATATTCTATAATAATAAAAGAATGGTCATTAATTTTTATTTGAACCTCATCTAATACAGAGTAAAATAACCGAACTTGTTCATTTATTAATTCAATATCTACACGAGAAAAGTATTGATTACTATCTAAAATTGATTTTTTTCCTGCCCAACATAAAACAAATTGTTCTTTAAAAACTTTATATTGAGGACTGTATTCATCCTTATGTCGATTCATAAAATCAAAAACACCATCTAAAGTAAGTTCAATATTACTGCTCGCATTTTTTTCAATAGCATCAACAATATTCTTATTAGTGTTTTTAAGTTTAAAATCACCTGCAATAGGTAAAGAATTACTACCTCTTCTGTAAAAAACGGTTTCTTTTGGGTATTTCCAGAAATTTTTAGATAAATGTGAAACCTCTTTATTTGGTAGTATAGTAACCAAGCCTATAACTTTGTACCTTGGTAAACCAGGAAAAGGAATGTTTTCGTATTGAATTTTTGGAGGATGTATTAAATAGGCATTTACTAAATTTTGAATTTTACTATCGTCAAAAAAATCAACACCAATTACTTTATTATCGTCATCTCTAATCCCTATAACAATGTAAGAATTGTTATTAGGATTAGAGTTAGAAAGTGCACAAATATGTTTTATGAATTTTGCTTTTCCTTCTTTATTTTCTAATGATAGTTTTTGTTTTTTATCATAGAAACTGTTCTCATCATTATGAGATAATAAATTTTTAATAAGCAATCTTTTATTAATCATTTTAGGCTACATTATAACCTCTACTAGCTTCATAAAGAATAAACCAATCTTCTAGGTTTAACTGAATGTTTTTTGCAGCATTAGCGTTTTTTATTCTGTCTTTATTTGTAGTACCAATTACAGGAGTAATATGTATAGGATGTTTTAAAATCCAAGCAAGTAATATTTCATTTTCAGAAACATTATATTTTTTTGAAAATTCATTTAAAATAGGACGAATTCTTTTGGATTGCTCATTTTCTAGAGCAAATAGTTTTCCTAAAGGACTCCAGCTCATCGCTTGTATCTTGTTTTTTAATAAATAATCTAAAGTACCATCTTCTATTGCTGAATTTTGAACTAAAGAAAATTCAATCTGATTAAAATTAACAGGTAGCGAATTCTCTTTTAGCATATCTATTTGAGTTGCAGTAAAATTTGAAACTCCAAAATCAATAATTTTTCCTTGATCTTGTAGTTTTTCTATTGCCTCAAAAATTTCGTCAGGTTGCATTAATGGACTCGGTCTGTGTAACAATAAAACATCTAAATAATCTGTGTGTAGATTTTTTAAAGATTGCTCTACACTCCAAATAATATATTCCTTAGAATAATTATAATGTTTAACGCGGTTATCTCTTGTTGCAGTTTTAAATTGAATACCGCATTTAGAAATTAACTGAACCTGTTCACGATCAATACCACTTTTTGAAAAAGCTTTCCCAAATTCAGATTCCGTAGTATAATCTCCATAAATATCAGCATGATCGAAAGTTGTATTTCCTTGGTCAATGCAAAAATGCATTAAATCGGTCATTTCATTGGTAGTAAAACTTTTACCCCAAACACCCCAAGTCATACAACCAATTATAATGTCAGAAAGTTTAGTTTTCATTTTTGTGTAAAATTGTAGCACTTGCTTGTGCTGTTGGATAAACAATTAAATCTTCAATATTAACATGATAAGGACGTGTAACAACAAAATGAATGATATCGGCAATATCTTCAGCTTGTAATGCTTTATACCCCTGGTATACGTTTTTTGCTCTATCAGTATCTCCTTTAAAACGAACATCAGAAAAGGCTGTTTCTACTAAGCCAGGATGAATTGCAGATACTCTAATATTATGTTTAGTTAAGTCTAACCTCATTCCTTTGTTTAAAGCATTTACAGCAAATTTAGAGGCGCAATATACATTGCCGTTAGGGTATACTTCTTTACCGGCAGTAGAGCCTATATTTACAATAAAACCACTATTGTTAGTAATCATGTTAGGTATTATAGCTTTAGAAACATATAATAACCCCTTTACATTACCATCAATCATAGCATCCCAATCATCAATGTTTCCATCTTGAATTGAATGTAACCCATGGGCATTTCCAGCATTGTTAATAAGAATATCAATGTTTTTAAAATCAGAAGGTAAGCTATCTATAGCAGTAAAAACCTCTTCTTTGTATCTAACGTCAAATTGTAATATATGTACTTCTGTAAATTCAGAAAGTTCTTTTTGAAGTTCTTGTAGTTTTTCAATTTTTCTTCCACAAAGAATTAATTTAATAGTATTCTTTGCAAAAAGTTGAGCAGTAGCCTTACCTATTCCCGAAGTAGCACCTGTAATAAAAGCTGTTAAAGACATTTGTTGATTTTGTTTTTTTATAAAGGTAAAATTTTTAATGTAAATGAGATGTTATAAAAAATAAAAAACCGCCTCTTAGAGACGGTTTATTTTAATTGGCTATCGAGAAATAACCAACCAAAAATCAACTAACCAAACTTTATCTTGATACCACTTTTCGGGTAATTTTCTTTCTTTTAATTTTTGTACGCTTTCTATTGCTATTTCTCACAGGAGCTTTAGAAGCTTTGCTATTTTTCCCTTTTAATAATTGAATGAATCCTCTTCCAGAAAAAACATATATAGTTTCAGTAGCTACATGAAATAATTCTACTGTCCCGTCATCTATAACGGTTAATTCAAACTCTTCGATATCTCCACCATCATAATTAAGTGTTAAAAATTTTAAGTCATCAAAACCTGTAAGATCGTCCACTCTATATGAGCCTGTAAAATCCCAATTAATAGAACCAACATTTGTGCCAAGATTATCATGAGAAGATAAAAATGTTGTGTTATTTTCAGGAGTAAACTGTAAGAAATGCTCTTCGTCAAATGGATTAGGGGTGCCATTTTTTGCGTCAACTCTTTCCCAAGCAATATATTCTTGTAAAAAGAACTCAATATTATCATAGAATAATTTATCATAATCAAAATCATTTCTATTGTAACCAACTAGAAAATAACTTACGTTACTATCAACATCATCTAATCTAATTTCATTATTGCTTAATTCAACAAGATTAAAGGCATAATTACCATCTCTTCTATGAGAAGTTTCTATTACACCATCATCAAAAGTTCTATAGTTACCTACATTAATTCCTAAACCGTTTCCAGTTCTACCAACATCAACAATGTTGTTATTTGCATATAAAGTTCCATTTAAAAAAGACACGGTAAAAGCATTAGATAAATAAGGGATTTCTGCACTTCCAGTAGTTCTATGTATATCTACATACCATAAATCGTAATTAGATACAATTTCTTCTGTAGGAACAACAAAGTTAGTATCATTCCTTGTAACACAAGAGCTGAGTGTTGTTATAATTATTAATATTCCTATAAGTAATTTTAAAGATTTCATATCTAAAAGTTTTGCGGTTATGTAATGTATATTGACAAAATGTGTGCCAAAAAGAAAACGGCTTTTGTAAGCCGCTTATTTAATAATATATTATTGAATGATTTTATTTTATTTTTTTATAAGATTTTCTACCTTATAGTATTTTATTTTTCCATTCTCTTTATAACTTAGTATAGCTTCGTTATCTTTTAATATAAATGGTATTTTTTCTTTTTTAGTAGTTGGTTTATTACCAAATTCTTTTTTAGATTCCCCTTCCATTTGTAAATTTTGTAGTTTATCTAAATCATTATTTTTGAATTGACTAAAAATCATTTTTCCATTTTCTTGATTTTTGAAGCTAACTTTAGTTTTTTGATTGTTGTAAAAAATACTATCGAAAGCAACATTTTTTTCTGAATTGTAATTAATGTTAATAGTTTTTATTCCGTTTTCTAAATTTGAATACGTTGCAGAGATAATTTTAAAAGGTGGTTGTTGTTCTATTTGGTGACTTGCACAATTCATAAATAATAAGGTGATAAAAAATAAGAAGTTAAGTTTTTTCATGATAACTTTTTAAAAGGGTTCTTCAACTATTGTACCAAATTACGAATTATATTTAAACTGTTTTACTTAGTTTTATACTATGATTAATTTTAGTTATTGGGAAATAAAAGAATGGTTCTCTAATGTAGATTTTACTATTGTAGGAAGTGGTATTGTCGGCTTAAACTGTGCTTTAGCTTTAAAAGAGAAACACCCGTTATCAAAAATTTTAATTTTAGAAAAAGGAATGTTACCTCAAGGAGCTAGTACAAAAAATGCAGGATTTGCTTGTTTTGGAAGCCTATCTGAATTGGTTGAAGATTTAAAAACACATACAGAAGAAGAAGTATTAAACCTAGTAGCTAAACGTTGGGAAGGATTACAAATTTTAAGAAAAACATTAGGCGATAACAATATCCATTTTCAACAAAACAAAGGATTCGAACTTTTTCTTAAACAAAGATTATATGAAGAATGTTTATCAAAAATGGAAAGGGTTAATAGGTTACTACATCCTGTTTTTAGAAAGAATACATTTTCTGTAAGTGGAAATCATTTTCAGTTTAAAAACATTAATGATAAATACATTGTAAACCAGTTTGAGGGACAGATTGATACAGGAAAAATGATGAGTCAATTATTAAAAAAGGTTCAAGAAAAAGGAATAAAAATTATAAATAATAGTACCGTAAATAATTTTTCAGATCTAGGAAATTCTGTAGCTATTGAAACAGATATTCTTAACTTTAAAACAAATAAATTATTAATAGCTACAAATGGTTTTTCATTAAAATTATTAAATGAAAATATACAACCAGCAAGAGCTCAAGTTTTAATTACAAAACCAATACAAAATTTACATATTAAAGGAACTTTTCACTTAGATAAAGGATATTATTATTTTAGAAATATAGATGATAGAATTTTGTTAGGAGGAGGAAGAAATTTAGATTTTAAAGGGGAAGAAACGACTAGTTTTAAAACCACAGAATTAATTCAAAATAAATTGGAAGAGTTATTCAGAACAACAATTTTACCAGAAGTAAATATTGAAATAGCACATCGTTGGAGTGGAATTATGGGAATTGGTAATCAGAAAAAATCAATTGTAAAACCAGTTTCTGAAAATGTTTTTTGTGGAATTAGATTGGGAGGAATGGGAATAGCAATAGGAAGTTTAGTAGGTAAAGAATTAGCAGATTTGCTATCTTAGTATAATGAAAGAACAAGCTTCGTTATATGATGTAATTATTATTGGAGGAGGCTTAGCAGGATTAACAAATGCAATTCATTTAACTAAATATGGGAAAAAAATTCTTCTGATAGAGAAAAACAAATACCCTAAACATAAAGTTTGTGGAGAATATATCTCTAATGAAATATTGCCGTATTTTGAGTTTTTAGATATAAATCCATTTAATTATGGAGCAGTAAAAATTGAAGAGTTTAAATTAACTACCGTAAATAATAATGTAATTTCTACCAGTTTACCTTTAGGTGGTTTTGGAATATCAAGATTTTCGTTAGATGCTGTTTTAGCAAATAAAGCAAGGGATCAAAAAACTGAAATTTTACAAGATTCTGTTACAGATATTGAGTTTAAAAATGATCTATTTTTAGTAGAAACAAAGACGGATAAAAAATTTACAAGTAAAATAGTTATAGGAGCGTATGGTAAACGTTCCTTGTTAGATAAGAAGATAGCACGGAAATTTATTAAGAAAAAAGCACCTTATTTAGCCGTGAAAATGCATGTAGAAGGGGTTTTTCAAGAAAATTTGGTAGCACTACATAATTTTAAAGGAGGTTATTGTGGGGTTTCTAAAGTAGAAAATGAAAAGATAAACCTATGTTATATTACTAGTTTTTCTTCTTTTAAAAAGTATAAAAAAATTACTGATTTTCAAAAGAAAGTGCTTTTTAAAAACATCTATTTAAAAGAGATTTTTAAAAATTCGAAACCTGTTTTTGAAGTACCTTTAACCATTAGTCAGATTTCATTTGAAACTAAAAGCCCGGTCGAAAAAAATATTATTATGTGTGGTGATTCTGCAGGAATGATTCATCCTTTGTGTGGAAACGGAATGAGTATGGCCATTCAAAGTGCTCAAATAGCTTCTTCCCTTATTCTAAAATACTTAAATGGGGAAATACTGTTAAGAAGTGAGTTAGAAAAGCAGTATATTAGAAGATGGAAGAAAGAATTTAAAATACGGTTAAAAATAGGGCATTTTATCGCAATGCTTTTTAGGCAAGATAAAATAGCTGCTTTTTTACTTTCAATTTTAAAAAGGATTCCTTTTTTATTACGACTCATAATAAAACGAACACACGGAAAACCAATGAAAATTTAATGGATTTTTTTATTAGTACAAAACAAAGAAGTGATAAGGAAGAGTTAATGGATGATTTTTCTATAGGAGGAGATTTGTTAAGAGATACGTTAAATAAATTAGAAAAAATAAATAGATGGTTAGGAGGGAATAGAGTAACCATTAAAGCATTAAAGAAAACAATAAAAAATCACCCTAAAGAAAAAGAATTAACGATTGTAGATATTGGTTGTGGCCATGGAGATATTTTGCGTGATGTAGCGAAATTTGGAAGAAAGTATAATTATAAAATGAAATTAATTGGTGTAGATGCAAATCCAACAGCAATTGCATATGCGAATGAACTTTCAATAACATATCCAGAAATATCATTTAAGGTAGAAGATATTTTTTCTAACGATTTTAAAAACAGAAAAAACGATGTGGTATTAGCAACACTTTTTCTGCACCATTTTAAAGAGAAAGAATTAATCTCTTTTTTAAAAGATACTTTACAATCTACTAAAATAGGAATTGTAGTAAATGATTTGCATAGGCATAAATTAGCATACTATTTATTTATGTTACTCTCTTTATTTATAAAAAATAATATGATAGTTGAAGACGGTTTAATCTCTATTTTAAGAGGATTTAAACGAAAAGACTTACTTCATATATCAAAAGAAATACATGTAAAACCACAAATTTCTTGGAAATGGGCATTCCGTTTTCAATGGATAATTCAAAAATAATGTCAGTAAAAATAACCTCGGTTGCTAAACAACTCCCTAAATACTCAAAAGAAACAAAAGAGATCATTCCTTTTGTAAAACTTTGGATGCATAATCAAGAGGAACGTTTTCAAAGAAAAGTAATCAAACTTTTTGAAGGAGCAGGTGTTGATAAACGGTATTCTATTATGAGCCCTGAAGATGTTTTTACAGCGACTTCCTTTGAAGAGAAAAATGATATTTATACAAAAGAGGTTGTTAATTTAGCAACAGCTTCTCTAAAAAAAGCATTACAAAAAGCAAAGTTACAACCGACAGATATTGATTATATAATAACAGTAAGTTGTACTGGGATTATGATTCCGTCTTTAGATGCTTATCTAATTAATTCATTAAAAATGAAGCAAGATATTGTTCGTTTACCTGTTACAGAAATGGGTTGTGCAGCAGGGGTTTCAGGAATTATTTATGCAAAGAATTTTTTAAAAGCAAACCCTAATAAGAGAGCAGTGGTTATTGCTGTTGAAGCACCAACTG
>CALISK010000349.1 GCA_938041625.1 uncultured Tenacibaculum sp.
AGAAAGAGAAGTAAAGGACTAATGCGCAGGATAGATCTTGATAAGCTAGCTCGAATCATAGTTCACCTTTACTTTTCTTTTTAAAGATAATTATTACTCAATAAATTACCTTATTACAAAGTAAAGGCCCGAATCCTTTCGGGTGCAACGCATAAATTACATACAAAAAACAAACTCAAAATAATAAATATGTTTCATTATTACTTATTAGAATCGGTACTCGAAAAGATTCGAGTACTAGCCATAAATAAACTAAATCATCCTATAAACCCAATAGCATCAATCTCTAAAACCGTATGATCTTCCTGAAAATTTCGTGCACTAGAATATTTCCAATCTTCGGCATTTATAACACTAGTACTCCATAATTCAATTGGCTCATTATGATGCTGCCAAAACTGATACTTATTAACATTTCCTTTCTTTTTTCCTGCTTGTTTAAACATCTATAATAACCAATATTTTCTACTTTCTTGTAGATTATTCTCTATAGCTTCTATAACTTTATTTGAAGTATATCTCTTAATAGTTTCTGTTGGTTGATTGTTATTAGAACGGAAAATAAAATGCATGTGATTAGACATAAAACAATATGCATATAATTTCATTCCTTTTTGCTCTCTACAAAAACAAATACTCTCTGTTAAAACATTAAAATATAATTGTTTTGTAAATACATCTATCCAATATACCGTTGCAAAACTCACAAAATACAAACCAAATTTATTATGAAATTTATATTTTCAACTCATAGTTTTTCTTTTCAGGTAAAAATAAAAAACTATTTATAAAAACATTTTTGTAGTACTTGGCACTCAAAAAGATTCGAACGCTAGCGAAAGTAGTTTTAAAAAACTAACAAAATTCATTTTCTGTCTAAAAAACAAATATTTAAACAAAAGGGATTTTAACTTTTAATGTTGCTCCTAATCCTATTTCTGAATTTATATTAAAACTTCCTTTTAATTTATTAACTCTCGATTTTATATTATTCAAACCAACTCCTTTACTTAATTTTTTAACATCGAACCCAACACCATCGTCTTCTATTTCAATAATTAAGTTTTCCGATTTATAATAAATAGATAATGTAATGTTTTCTGCTTTTGAATGTTTTATAATATTATGTAGCGCTTCCTGTACTATTCTATATACATTAAATTTTACATCTTCATTAAATGCATTCCAAGATACTTCTGATGCTGTATTTACATCATATTTAAAATTACCAATAATACTTTTTTCTCTTACAATTTTGGTAATCATTTCATTATAGTTTTCAGAAGTACTATTTGTGGTGTAACTTAATTTGTGAGAAACATCTCTAATTTCTTTTTCTATTTCTTGTAATTTATCTAATAAACTATGGTACTTATCTATCTCTTCTTTTTCTCCTTTCACTTTTATAAACCCTAACCCAAAACGAGTGCCAAATAACTTTCCTAAAATACCATCGTGTAATTCTTGTGCAATTCTATCACGTTCTTCATAAGTTGCTTGTGTTTTTTGTAAGGTAGTTTTGTATAATAGTTTTTTTCTTTTTAATATAAATAGTAAAATACTAATGATAATAGCAACTACTCCTACGATAAAGATTATAATTTTTTGCTGCCTTTCTTTATAAATTTCAATTTCCTTCTTTTCATTATCTGCCTTTAGTAGAGTATTTTCTTTTTCTTTTTTATCTGTCTCGTATCTAATTTTAGCAAACTGATTTTTTAATTGACGTTCTTTTTGTATTAAGCTATCGTTTAGTGTAATATATTCTTGTAAATAATTTTTAGATTGTTCGCCTGAAGTTAATTCTGATAAAAACTCTAAAGCTTTTAACCATCTTTCGTTATTGTGGGTTTGTTTTGCATATTTTAAAGCTTCATTAGCATAATATTTTGCTTTCTTTAAGTTGTTAAAATATTTGTGATAATCTGATAAATTAATGAAAGTAGTAGGTAACTCATAATTATCTTTTTCCTTTTTTCTAATTTCTATAACTTCTTTATACTGGTTTAAAACATCTTTTGTATTACCTAAAAAAAAATTACTTACTGCTAAATTTTCCAATAACAAAGCATATTGCACAGGATATTTTATTTCCACATTATTAAAAATCAAACCTTTATTAAAATATGTAATCGCTTTTTTATGTTTATTTTCTCTTTGATATAAAAGACCAATATTATTTAGTATATAAATGTATTCAGAATCACTTTTATTAACTTTATTTATTTCTAAAGCTCTTTTATAAAAAATAAAAGCTTCTTCTTTTTGCTTTAATTCTTCTGATACAATACCTAGATTATTATAAATCGTTTCTATAAATTTTAATGCTTGAAGTGGCTCTAAATATTCCAATGCTTCTATTGAACTTATTTCACTACCTAAATAATCTTTCGATTTTCTTTGTAACACTGCTATACTTAATAATCTTCTGCCAACTGCTAAAGAATCTCCAATTGCCTTAGAAATATCTTTCGATTTATGGTAATAATAAAAAGTACTATCATTAGTGTAAGTTAATTTATTTTGTAATGCTTTAAAATGATAATATTTTGCTAATAAAATTGAATCTTTAGTTTTATTAAAAAACAAATTTGTCTGAGTAGTAATTCTTTTTAACTTATTAATATCTTTATCAAAAAAAGCTTGCCTTCCTTCTTTTATTATTTTCTCTTTATTAAATACAGAATCAATTTGTTGTGCTTTAGCAGTAAAAAAAGCAAGGAAAATTAAAAAAGAGGTTCGTTTCATTGGTGGTTATTAAATCTGTTTTAAAAATAAAGAATATTTATAAACGATTGAAAAA
>CALISK010000350.1 GCA_938041625.1 uncultured Tenacibaculum sp.
TCTTGTAAACCTACATTTAAATTATTGAAATCTGTAATATTTGAGTTTACAGAACTTTCAATTTTTACAAACTTATCGCAAGGAGAAATAATTGCACTTCCGCTTAAGATAAATTGATAGTCATCAATATCTAAAATGTCTTTTTTAGGAGTAGCAAAAACGCTATTAATAGAAGGTTGTGTTAAATTACTTAACTTATTTAATTTAATAAAATCGTATAGTTCGCACAAAGTTCTGTTGCTAGAGATAGTTACTGTTTTAGCAGTGTGATTTATATTAATTCCACTATAAGTACTTACAGTTACTGTATTTGTTTCGCTAATAAAGGTGTCGTCGGTAATAACAATATTGTCTACTATAGGTTCATTAAAATCTTTATTTACTGCATAATATTTTTTCAAATAGTTAGGAACAACAATAGTTGATAATCCTCTGTCGAAATTTAAAGAAACTGTGTTATCAATTCTTAATACTTCCTGTCTAGGTATTTTTCCTAGAGCATCTGTTGTTTCTGTGTAATCGAAACTATTTCCATTTATATTATACAAGGTAACAGTTAATCCGTTAAGAGGGTTTAAATCTGTATCAGTTAAAGTGATGTCATGTGTGTAAAATTCTTGTACAGGTAAAGTTCCTCCGCCAGAATAACCCGTCCAACCAGTAGGTTTTTTAGGGTTTACAAAAAAGAAATCTACATTTCTAGGACTAAAATTCCAATTAGTGGCATCCCATTCCATATCAAAAGTTTTAAAATCTCCTTGTGAACCAGATCCTCCAACTATTCTTGTTACTCCTTGTAATTTTAAACCATTTATAGTTTCTGTTTCGCCAGCCAATCTTGCTCCAGGTTCAAAATTAAGACCACCATTAGCATTTGTTATGGTAATGTTATTTAAAGTAGTGTTGGTTTGAAAATGTAAAAAATCACTACCTCCATAACTTACAAACGTAACATTATCCATATTAAATGTATAACTTCCATTATTGAAAAAATCACTTCTGCCACTTGTAACACCTTGTAGATAAGTTACTCTAGTGAAATTTGCAGTGTAGGCCTGATTATAACTATGCGATTTTGCACTACCGCTATAATGTATTGTTACGTCGGTAAAATTAACAGTAGAATTAGCCCTAGGCGCATATCTAAATATATTTGGAAAATGATATACAGCATTATTATCTGTAAAAACAGCATTATTACTAATGATTAATTCCACATTAAAAGTGATATCTCTATTTACTACAGTTCCAGATGTTGGATTTGCTTGTATAAAAGTTCTTAGGTCATCTCCAGATTGAGTACCAGATACAATAATATTAGGTCTAGCTCCACCAGGGTTAAAAACAATTTGAGAATTTAAAGATTGAAATGAAACAATAAAAAATAATAAACCAAATAGTAAAGATATTCTCATAAGCCTTTTTTAGTTATATGTTAATGCGCTAATTGCAGTTAAAATAGTAGGCTGAGCACCTGTGCCCATAGCATTGGTTTCAGTATTAATATCGTTTCTATGAAAACGAGTAACCATCCAATTATTTGTGTTTATTCTAACAGAAACATAAATGTAATTAGTATCTTCTACAAGAATTTCATTGGTAATTATAGGAGAGTTATCTAGTATTTTTACCCAATTTGTTCCGTTATAAATGTAAAGACTTTTTTCATTGTCAACATATGCAACTGCACCCTTAGTAACACCTGTTAAACTGGTAATTTCACTTAAGTTTGTTACAACAGGCATACCTAATAAACTAGAGTTATCTAATTGAGCAAGGGTGTTTAATGAATAGAGGATTACAACTATGAAGAATATTTTTTTCATACTATTAATATTGAGGGAAATATAAAGCAATAGCGTGCTTTATTTCAACGTATTACACGAAATGTAATATACGAAAAAATAATTGACTTAATAAAAACAGGGAAATTTAGCTGTTTAAGATTGTATTTTATGTATTAGTCCAATTATTATAATTGAAAATAAAAAGAGAGGAAGTAGAATTAAAAGGATTGATAAAAGTTGACTCTCTTCGTTATAGTCATTGATTACCTCAGATGTAATATTTATAAAGACCCAAAAAATAATGCCTATTGTAAGCCAATTAAATATTAACGAAAATCTATTTCCGTAATATTGAAATTGTTTAGAAGATAATAAAAGGAATGCCATTAATAAGCAAGTTAATATAGTAGTGTATTCTATTTTATAATTATGTCCTGCAGCACCAACCATAATTGTAGCAAAAAAAAGAAAAGAGGAATATAAAAAGCCACTAATTATACAAATCCATTTAGAAATAGTGAAGTAAGTATTTATATTTTTATTGATTTTCATTTTTGGTGATTTTAAAAGATAGCTTTTAATTGTACAGTTCCTGTATGAATTGTTGAAGAGGTTTCACTTTTTCTACCAAAGTAGTTTAGGTTTAAATTTAAGAAAGAATTCAGCTTCTGATTAAAAAGTAAATTCCATGTAAAATTTTGTCCTGTTTGTAAACCTTCTAGCATTTGATATCCTACTGGTGAATTAGAATTTCCTTTAAAATTATTTAGAAATAAATTAACGTTTGCTGAAATTTGATTTCGCTTTTTACTAATGAAAAAATATTCGGCGCCTATTTTTTGTTGCTTTAATTGTTCAAAATCAGCTAACGTATTTTTTTTGTTTTTTAAATGATAAAATAAACTAAAGCGATGATCTTTATTATATAAAAAGGAAAGTTTAGGGTTTAGCTTTCTATTTGTTAAATGATAGTTTCTGTTTGTTAAATTTTCAGTTTCTAATTTGTTTTTAGCAAAGGAAGAGTTGAGTTCAAATAACCAAAATTTAGATAGTTTATGTTGAAATTCTAATTGATGGATAAAAGAATTGTTTTCTTGGTTACCAATGTTAAATTGACGTTTGTTTCTCGATTTGCCATAAGTATATGTCCAACTATAGTTCTGTAGGTTTTTATTAAAATAGAAGCTATTCCTAAAATTAAATTGTAATCCTATTAGTTTATCCTCTTCTAAATTAAAAGGATTTAAGTTAAAACGATCTCCAACTCTTCGTTGTTCATTGTCTATTAACAAGTAGGTTTGATTATGGAAATGAGAAACTAGTTTTCGAAATCCTTTTCTATTTTTCCATTGTAATGGATTTAAAGTGATTGATTGTTTCCATACTACTTTTTGAGTTGGTAAAAAACGGAGATTGGGTAAGGCAACTCGTAAATAAGTTGCTTGATCTTGAAATTGTGCAATCTCAAATTCTTCAAACTGTTGTATTTCATCGTTATTATAATCAATCCAAGTATAAAAACCTTGTCCCGGTTCTGTTTTAATATATATATAATCTTGCTGGGCAATATTTCCAGAAGAGGTTTCATAAACCGTAGCAAATGATAGAAAATTCTTAAAAAAACGCTGATTATAGACAATTTTAGAATTTAAAGATTGTTCATTGCCTATGAACTTATTATCAGTAAATCTATAATTTGCATATATAGATAAATTTGTTGTGTTATTGGATACAATTTTGCTGTTTAAATATAGCGTGTTTCTATTGTTTATTTGAGTTAGTTGATTGTTTTTAATACTGTCATTCGTTCTGTAGTTTACACCTAGCTTTGCATATACTTTTGTAGAATCACCTATTGCGTAATACCCTTCGTATTCTTTAAATTGATGACTTAGAGCATTGAAAGTATTTGTTGTTTTGTCTTTAATTTCATTGGTTTCGGTATTTATAAAGCCACCTAACCAAGAGTTTTTAAAACTTTGTTCTAGTTTGGTATTTAGTCTAAAAAAAGTAGCGTTTTCTGTTAAAGAAGTATTGTTTAATAAACTACTATTTAGGTTGAAGAATGACTTTTTAGAGCGTAAACTAGTCGCAATTTCATGCTTGCTTCCATTAAAATTATTAGAAAAGTTTAAATGATTAAAACTATAAGAGACAAAGTTGTTTTTTTTGCTTTTAAGTAATAAGGATGTTTTTAATTGGTGTTGATTTCCAACGGGATTTCTTAAGTTCCAATCTCTGTTAAATTCTACAGATCTAAATCGCTGAACTGTTTTAAAATTTTCTTGAACAAACTCATAATTAATGGCGCTGGTTAGTTTCCATTTTTTGTCGAAAATAGTTTGTTTCCAATCAATTTTAGAAGCTATTTGTTTATTCTTTCCATCATTGAGAGAAGAAAATAAATTGACATCACTATTGCTATACGCTAATTCTGCATTTAGTATTGTTTTTTCAGAAGGTTTGTAGCTTGAGTTTACAACAGCAACTTGTAAACTTGTTGGAGCAACCAAACGAATAACAGGATCAAAATCTCCTTGGTTTTGACCTACAAATCTATAAATAGTACCAATAGCTATTGTGTTGTCAATTATGTAGCTCCCATTATTTGTACCAACATTTGTAAAATTTAAGGAGTATAGTTCATCATTTTCATTAGTAGAAAATTCAAAAAACTCATTACCATTCAAAGTTGTTTTTTTATACTGAATTCTGCTAGGTAAAAATGCATCTACAAAAGCACTGGGAGCTATCATTTGAGAAATGTCATTACCAGCATTGGCTAAAATTTGTTTTTGTTCACTACTTAAATTCTGTTGTATTGGTTGACTTTTAACATCATTTTCATTATAGAAATGCCCAGAAATTGAAAATTTATTTGATTTATAATGAGCTTTTTCGTAGGTGATGAATCGAGTATAATTTCTATCTGAGAATTGAAATTCTACACGAATTCTCATGTCATTAGTAATTGGGTGAGTTGTGTTGAAACGAATTTCGGCTAAGTTATAATCAATAATATAATCTTTGTTTTCACCTCTTTGTAATCGAATACCATTTACAAAAACAGCATCACTGCCAGAAACAACGATTATTGCGGATTCATTATTAGGGCCAAAGATTTTGTACGGACCTTGATTACCTTCTGTTCCTACCAAATTAAAAGAAGAAAACCGTCCTCTTACAATAGCGCCAGAAGCTGATGCAGTAAGTTTTTCATTTATATTAGCGTTTACTTGCAACCCAGAAACTTGTTTTTCAAAATTTAAAAAATAACTATCCTTGTTTTCAAGAGAAACATCACCTCCTTTTACTCCCCAGTTTTCACTAAATAATTCAATAAAAATTCGATCGAAATCTGTAATGTTTTGAGAGTATCCGTTTTGCTGAAGCGGGAAATTAGTATCAAAAATGTTAGCTCTTATAGATACATTTTCAGAAAGTTTTCCTTCAATAGTTAAATCTAAAGAAGCATTAGTAACTGCATTTTGGTTGTTTCCAGATGTAAGACCTCTTGCAATAAATCCTTGTGTTTTTAGTCCGTCAAAAAACTTAAAATCAGATTTTTTCTTGTTTGTTGTTAAGCTATATAGTTTTTCTGTTGAATTTGTATTCGGAACAATTAGTTTTTCATTTAAAGGCGTATATATTTTTGTTATAAAATCGGGGTATCTAAGATATTCAATGGTAATTTCTGAAAATTCTTTTTTATTAATAACTAATTGCGATTTTGAAAAATCGATACTATATTTTTTTTTATCAATTACCTTTCCCTTTGAGAAGAGTTTAAATAAAGCAGGATTAATACTTACTGAGTCAATTTGAATGGTATCTTTTTGAACAGTAACTTTCTTTGACCTAAATTCCTTCGATTTCCTTTGAGAAAAGGAGACAATAGAAGTAAATAAAAAAAATAAAACTATTTTTTTG
>CALISK010000351.1 GCA_938041625.1 uncultured Tenacibaculum sp.
CTTACGTGTAGATGAGGTTAATATCGATTTTAACGCGCGTTTGAGTTCAACGGAAACAAGTAATATTGCTACAGAATTTGGAGCAAAAGCAGAATTAGGACTTAAATTTAGAAGAATCAGATTTAAGGCGTCTGCATCTTACAAGCGTAATACTTCTAAAGGAGTAAAAGTTGATAAAACGTATAATTTAGGAGTACAGGTAAAAGCTGTAAATGATGAATTGCCAGCAGGTTTAGCTAGAGTTTTAGATCTTTTAGAAGATGGTATTGCTACGGTTACTGCATAAATATTAATTAACCTTCAAGACCATTCTGTAAAAGGAATGGTCTTTTTAAAATCTAATTTCAAAAAACACAGATAGAATTATGATAGATCTTAACGAATATTTAGGAGGAATAGCAAATAGTATAGCAGAAGCTCGCTTAATTTCAGATTTAAAATCGGTGGAAATAGCGGAGAAGTTTGCAAAACATGATTTACTGAAGCATTTTTCAATCCCTCGGTTTAAAGCGCAAAACATAGAGTTAACTATACCTGTAGCTATAGGAGCTTTAGAGAATAATTATGCAAAAGATTATGAGCCAATAAATGATGTTGAGTTTAGTTCTCAAACGTATACAGTATTAAAAGATGTAACAAGGAAGAAATCATTTGAAAGAAGTGTTTCAACAAAATTAAAATCTCTTATTAATAACGAGATTGATCTTTTAGAACGTGAAATAAAATCAGGAAGTAGCAAAAAAGAAGCTTTGAATAAGTATTCAGAAAAACTAACAAGTGATTTTTTAGAGATTTATTTTGGACAAATAAAAGAAGAGCAAATAATTAAGAGTTTAAATGAGGGGCTCTCTTTTCTTTTTAAACGAATTGATAAAGAATTGTTCACTTCATTAACAATAGAGTTGTTAGAAGAGAATTCAGGAAACAAAATATTAGACATTAGAATTTTAAATGAATTAAAAGAAGAAATCAATGAAATAATTGATGCTATTTTTTTAAACAGGCCGCATTCTGCAGATACTGAAACTGAAGAATTGGTGTATTATCCGTTTAAGCTTATTGCTAACTATTCTGAGAAGGTGGTAGATAGGTATTTGGTTTTAACTAGGCTGGCTATAAAAAATGGTGATTTATTGTCTGCCAAGTTAAGTGAAGGAATAAGGTCTAGAAATAAAAGTACCTTTAATTATGTTATTTATAGTCTTTTAATAGATATTTCAGAAGCTATTTTCTTTAATAGGAGTCTTTCTGAAGAAGTTAAGAAGGTTGTGAGTAGTAGAAGAGAAGTGCTAGAGGAGAAGTTGGAGGGTGGTGCAAAAGTTAAACTGTCGTTATTTGAGTATTCAAAAGAGGTGATTAATCAGTTTTTACAGATTTCTAAAAAAGAAGTAAACAGGGGTGGTTTTGTTAAAAAGTTGAATTCAGAACTAATTGGTCTCGTAAAAGAACGAGAAATAGAAAATCAAAAGCCAAAAGTTATTGTTGAGAGTCATAAACTTCAGGATATTAAGCCGGAAAATGTGATTCAAATTAAGATGACTTTAAACGAAGAAGGTTTAGAGTGGCATACATCAGAGAATGAAAAAGGAGAAGTAAGTAGACAACTATTGCCAGAATAAAAAGCTATGAAAAAATCGATTATAGATATTACAGGGAGAATTGAAAAACAATTTTCTCAAATAGGGGCAATAGTAGATCTTTTAGAAAAGAAAAACACTTTAAGTTTATCGAAAACATTAGGTTGGTTGGTAGAAACGGAAGAGTTACTTCAAAAATTGAGAATTACTGAATCTTCTAAATTTTCGGTTAAAAGAGGTGAGTTGTCTACGTTTTATCCAAAAGATACGAGAAATAAAAAAAGAGAGCAATTACAATTTTGTTCTAGTGTATTAACTCAGGCTCAAGATGATTTATGGAAGGTTTATGAAGTGTATATTGAGAAGGTGGAAAATGCTAGAACATTGGTGAAACAATTGTTGGGGGTAATATATCAAACAAAACAATTTAAATTTGATCCTTCTGAAAATTTTACACTTTTTTTAGGTGAAATGTGGAAATTTTGTACGCAACACGAGCAATTAAAAGGAGTTTCATTGCAGATTTTATCATTAATAAATAAAGGAGATGTTTTAATTGTAATGGCAGAAGAAATAGAGATTGGGAGTTTATAATATTTTTGAAAATTTGTTACGAAAATAAAATGTCCTTATGGAAAGGTTTTTGAATGTGCTATGTTTAAAAACTAGACTTATGTATTGTTTTTGGTAAGTTTTAGGGGGTATTGTGATGAGTCATTTTAAGAAAGAGTGAAAAATAATTAAATCAAACCTATTTGGGTTTTTTGCTTTGTGAATTTTTTAAATATAAATGGTGAATAAAGAAATGTTGTGCTTGATTTTTAAAAAGTATTCGTGTTAAGTAGTCGGAATTGGGGGTGTTATGATAGAAAAAGAAGAAATAAATTAAATGAATGATATAGTTTTATTTGAGTTTTCAATAGTGTGATTTAGTAATTTTTGTTAGTAAAAAAAAGTTCAGAATTATTTCTGAACTTTTTTTTTGAATATAAATACTTTGTGTATAGTAAATTCATCGAAAATCAAACAAAAAACAAATGTTAAAACATGTAATTTGTTTGTTTTATTTGTAATTTGTTTGTATATTTGTATTGCTTTTCTAGTAGTTCATTGAAAAAACATTAACCTCTTGTTTAGCAGAAACAAAAAGCTGGATTAACCTCCTTCAGGTATTGAAAAAAAGAAAAAGAATCTATAAGCTTCAACGTTTTGTCTGCGAACACCTAAAATCAAACATTTGTATGAATAATTTACTGTCGATAGCATTATCGCAATACGGAGTAAAAGAAGTGAAGGGTGTAAAAGATCATCCGCAGATCATTAATTACTTTACGTCTATGGGGTTTGAAAAATCAAAATTCAAAGATGAAACAGCTTGGTGTAGTGCCTTTGCGAATTGGGTTGCACAAGAAGCGGGTTACGAGCGTTCAAAAAAACTAACCGCAAGAAGCTGGTTGGCTATTGGGGCGTCAACAAAAACACCACAACCAGGAGATGTGGTTGTTTTATGGAGAGAAGATCCTAATAGTTGGAAAGGACATGTCGGTTTTTTAGTAAAAGAATCGAGACGTTATGTATATCTATTAGGTGGTAATCAGGGAAATAGTGTAAGTATTAAAGCGTATCCTAAAAATAGAATTTTAGATTACAGAAAACTAAGAAAAAATGGATAAAATAATGCATTTCGTTTTTTGGTTACTTGCTTTGCTTTCGCCTTTAAATGGAGTGTTAACAACCATTATGTTTCTTATTGTAGTAGATTTTATAACTGGTGCTTATGCAGCAGTAAAAAAAGAAACTCCAATAAAAAGTGAAAAGATAGGACATACAATTTCTAAGTTTTTTATCTATAATTTAGTAATTATTTCTGCTTTTTTTTTAGAAAAACATATTGTGGATGAAGTTCCTTTTTTAAAGATAATTGCAGGTTTTATTGCAGTAACTGAAATAAAATCAATTTTAGAAAATTATAATGAAATATATGGTGTTAATCCATTTAAAGCATTGCATAATTTATTAAAGCAAAGTGGTTTTAAAGAAACTCTAGAAGAGTTGTCGAAAGAAAACGAACAAAAGAAGTAAAAAAGAAAAAGTTTAGCTACTAACTCTTGTTTTTAGTAGCTCTTTTTTATCTAATTAACACATTAAAAAGATAAGAAAGATGAAGATTAAAACAGAAAAAATTGCCTTATATCTTATTTTAGGATTATTAATTTCTAATATTTTTATAAAAGGATGTACTACACCAAAAAGTAATGCACCAAAAACTATTGTAGTAAGAGATACCATTTGGAAAACAAAAATAGATACTTTTAAAATTCAGACGATTAAATATGAAAAAGTATATGTTTCTAAAAATAACAAAACAAAAATTGTAAGAGATACACTTTTTTTAAAAGACCCAACACAATTTATAGCTGCAAAAGTGTATAGAGATACATTGCAAAATGAGGAGTTAGAAATGTACAGTTATAACTTAGTGAAAGGAGAGTTATTGGATAGTAGTTTGTCGTATAAATTAAAAGTTCCGAAAGAAATTCTAATAACTAAAACTATTGAATATCCTAAAACATTTAGAAGCGGATTGTATTTGTTTTCTGAAATAGGAGGGAATACTAAAACATTTGATAATCTTAGTTTAGGTATGCAGTACAATAGAAAAGGAGAATGGTTTGTAAGTTATCGAGTAAATCTTAATGGATTAAAACCGACTCATAATATTGGTGTTGGATGGAGATTATTTAATTAAAACCTGTTAAACTGTAATTTGTTTGTATTGCTTTTAGAGTGAAAAATATGAACTATTGTTATACAGATAGTAAACAAGTTTGATTAACCTCGTATCTGGTAA
>CALISK010000352.1 GCA_938041625.1 uncultured Tenacibaculum sp.
GACAATAAACCCATTTCCGTAGATTCTTTAAAAGCACAAGTTAAAACACATAATAAAACACATAATGACTCCATAGACCTTTCAAGTATTCAATTACTAACTTCCAAAGTTGTTATTTCAATAAAAAATGATTCACTAGACCTTAGAGAAGTTAACAAGTTACTGATTAAAGATTTTAAAATAAAGAACCTAACACTAGACCACCATCTAGCGTATTATGAAAAAAAACCGGATTCGGCAATGCAAAAAAAGTTAGACGAAATGAATTCAAAATCTCAAGAATCTCATAATCTAACTGTGGTTTCTAATTCTGCTTTTCTACCCAAAGGCAGTTTATTGAAATTAGATTTTTCAAATGAAACACTCATTATTGTTAAACGTATTTTCGGTGGCATAATGATTTCAATGCTTTTAGTATTAGCTGTAATCAGTTGCTTATTCTACTTACTCAAAATCATAAAAAACCAGAAACAATTGGCTGAGTTAAAAAATGATTTAATAAGTAATATTACCCACGAGTTTAAAACACCGATAGCTACCATTGGCGTCGCCTTAGAAAGCATAAATAGTTTTAACGCTATTGAAGACAAGGCTAAGACCAAGAAATATATAGATATGTCTTCAAATCAATTATCTAAGTTAAATATTATGGTAGAAAAACTACTTGAAACTGCAACTTTAGACAGTGATAACCTTGAACTAAATAAAGAGAAAATTGATCTTGTAGAATTACTTACAACATTATCTAGCAGATACCAAACTCAAAATTCTGAAAAAACAATACAGTGCAGTTTTAAAGTAGATGAACTTATTTTAAAAGTAGATGTTTTTCATTTTGAAAATGCCATAAATAATATTTTAGATAACGCTATAAAATATGGCGGAGATTTAATAAGTCTAGATTTATCACCTAAAGAAACAGGATGTGAAATTTTAATATCCGACAACGGGGGAGGAATTAATAAAGTGAACAAGGATCTTATATTTGAAAAATTCTATCGAGAGCAAAAAGGAAATACTCATGACGTAAAAGGTTTTGGTATTGGATTATACTACACCAAAACAATAATTGATAAGCATAATGGAACCATTGTATTAGACTTAAATAATACGTTAACTACATTTAAAATAGAATTACCATATGTCTAAAATTATAAAAATATTATTAGCTGAAGATGAACCCGCTTTAGGACAAATCATAAAAGAAAGTCTAGAAACTCGAAATTTTGAAGTTGTTTTATGTGAGAACGGAGAAATAGCTCTCAAAAAATACACCAGCGAAACTCCTGAACTTTTAGTGTTAGATGTTATGATGCCTAAAAAAGATGGTTTCACTTTAGCAAAAGAAATTAGAGAAATAGATTCAAATATTCCTATTATATTTTTAACAGCAAAATCTCAAACAGCAGACGTTGTAGAAGGATTTACTATTGGCGGCAATGACTATTTAAAAAAACCTTTTAGTATGGAAGAGCTCATAGTAAGAATTCATAATTTATTAAATAGAAGTCAAATTCAAAAGACAACTGAGTCAATAAGTATTGGTGACTTTATTTTTGATTTTCCAAAACAATTACTCACATATAAAGACGAAGCAAATGTGCAACTTACTCATCGCGAAGCACATTTACTTTTTCATCTAATAAAAAACAAAAACAGTTTACTAGAACGCTCCTTAATACTTAATAAACTTTGGGGAACTGATGATTTCTTTTCGGCCAGAAGTATGGATGTGTTTATTACCAAACTTCGTAAAAAGCTTAAAAAAGATGAGCGTATTCAGATTTTGAATGTAAGAGGTTTTGGCTATAAGCTTACCGTCTAATAAAAATAATAACTCAAGGAATTAAAACTGGTGCAATTTTTGTAATTTTCACAACATGTTGCAACGTCTCACTTTTATTATTTTCTTTTTATCTCTTTCAATTTATTCTCAGGAAAAAATAAAGGCTATTCAATTAGATTCTATCAAATTTAAAGCTGAACAAATTTTTGGTGTAGATACGTTTGGAACTTTATACTACTCCGACAAAAAAAATAGTTTTTATAAAAAAAATACCGATACAACTATTAGTTATGCCAACTTCCAGTTAGGCAAAATCACATCTGCAAATACTTTTAACCCACTAAAAATAAATCTCTTCTATCAAGATTTTAATACCGTTGTCATTTTAGACAATAGACTTGCAGAAATAACAAAAATTGATTTTAACTTACTACAAGACTACAAAAACGTATCATTTGTTTCCTCTGGTTTTGATAATACATTATGGTTATTTAACCAAGACCAACAACAATTAGAACTTTATGATTACCTCAATAAAAAAACCAGATTTAAGGCTGTACCAATTCAGTCAGAAATAATAGATTTAAAAAGTGATTACAACTATTGCTTTATGCTTACAAATGCCTATTTGTATGTCTACAATTATTTTGGAAGTTTAATTCGTAAAATTGAAAACACAGGATTTACAAATATGGCTTTCAGTAAAGCCCATGTCATTCTAAAAAAGGGGAATGAATTGTATTTGTTACCTAAAAACAGTTCAGATCTACAAGCTATTGACCATTCAAATTTGTTAATAAATCAGTTTTTGGTAACCAATGAAACCTTGTATATTTACAACGATGAAACACTACATCGTTACCAACTAAAACAGTTCTAAATTATGCACGTTGCTATTGCCGGAAACATTGGCGCAGGTAAAACTACGCTTACAAAACTATTAGCTAAACATTATAAATGGGAAGCGCAACTAGAAGATGTAGTTGA
>CALISK010000353.1 GCA_938041625.1 uncultured Tenacibaculum sp.
CAATATGACAAGTCAATCGACTAACAGTATGGGATCCTTTTCTTACATTTGAACTCATAAATACAAATCTATAAATTTCATAGCACTAAAGTTCTGCAATGAAATTGCAGGGTTTTAAACCCGAATTTGAGACCAATAAAAACCTGTTTAGATTTAAAATTCTAATCAGGTTTTTATTTTATAATAGATTGATATATTCTCACCTGTTATGAAACATGTTTTGTTTTTTTTATGGTAGATAAAACAATAAATGCTAACAAAAAGAATAGTGCTAAACACAAAACACTCCATTGCATAGAGCCTGTAATAGCGGATAAAATTCCAAAAATTAATGTTCCTAATACAATAGCTATTTTTTCAGTAACATCAAAAAAACTAAAATACGTAGTATGATCTTCTGTTTCTGGCAATAATTTAGAATAGGTAGATCGCGCTAAAGATTGTATCGCTCCCATTACCAAACCTAATACACCTCCTAGAGTATAAAAATATATTAAAATATTATCTAAATCTTTGTGTAAAAGAAAAGCTCCAAAACAAACAAACATCCATGCTATTATTGTTATTTTTAAAGCTTTTATGTTTCCAAGTTTTTTAGAAATTCTAGAAAATATAAAAGCTCCTGCTATTGCTAACGCTTGTATTATTAAAATGGTTATTATTAAATTATCTTCTTTAAGTTTTAATTCTGCTTTACCAAATAAAGTTGCTGTTAAAATAATAGTTTGTACTCCTACACTTAACAAAAAGAATGTAATTAAAAATTTCTTTAAAGCTGGGTGATCTCTTTTTACTTCTCTTAATACTTTTTTTAATTCTTCAAAACCTTTCCATAAATACCCTTCTTCTAATTGGTCTTTAGATAATTTTTTATCCTTTGGTAATCTTCTAAAAGTAACTTGAGCAAAACCTAACCACCAAATACCTACTATTAAAAAGGATATACGGGAAGCCATCCCTTTTGTAATTCCAAAATTATCAGGATATAAAATTAGAACTAAACATATTAATAATAATATAATGGAACCTATATATCCATTAATAAATCCTTTTGCACTAACTCTATCTTGATCTTCTGGTAATGCTACTTCTGGTAAATATGCATTATAAAACACAATACTTCCCCAAAAACCGATGCTTGCTAAAATACTAGCTACAATTCCAATCCAAGTTGCATCACATCCATCAAAAAAGAATAAACTCATCACAGAAAAACTTCCCAAAAAACAAAAGAATTTCATAAAACTTTTTTTATTTCCTCTATAATCTGCAATCCCTGATAAAATCGGGGATATACATGCTACAATTAAAAAAGAAAAAGACAATGCATAGGTATATAACGAATTAGGGTGTTCCCAATTAATACCCAAAAATTCCACAATTTTATGTTCCGTTACACTATCATAATATATAGGAAAAATTGCTGTACTAATTACTAATGAATATACCGAATTAGCCCAATCATAAAATGCCCAAGCGTTAATTAATTTTTTATCTCCTATTTTCATATACTTTTGTTTAATTAAAAAACCGTTCTTTAAAGATAAAGAACGGTTTGCAATATAGGTAAAGTAATTTATTTTTATTTTTCGGTTCTTGTTGCTCCTCCTTGTTTGTTATATTGAATAGCGAATCTTTTTGCCTTTGGTAAATAATTTCTTAATTCAGCAATACGTGAATCATTTGAAGGGTGCGTACTTAGAAATTCTGGCGGCGCTTTACTTCCACTTTTTTGAGCATTTTGCTTCATACGAATCCAAACATTAACAGCCTCTTCTCCTCTATAACCTGCCATAATCATAAAAACTAACCCTAAATGATCAGCTTCTGTTTCATGAGTTCTACTAAATTTTAACATCCCTAACTGAGAACCTAAACCATAAGCCATATTAAAAAGGTTACTCTGTTTACTACCACTTGTTCCTAAAGCTACTGCCATACCTCCATACTGTTGTAATTGAGAAGAAGACATACGCTCTTGTCCATGCTTAGCAAATGCATGTGCAACCTCATGCCCCATAACTGCTGCAATACCATCTGTATTGGCACAAATAGGCATAATACCAGTATAAAAAACTACCTTTCCTCCTGGCATACACCAAGCATTTATAGTTTTATCATTAATTAAATTAAATTCCCATTTATACGAATTAGCTTCACTAGTCATACCATTAGCTCTCATAAATCGATCTACTGCAGAGGCTACATTCTTACCTATTGTTTTTAATTCTCTCGCCTTTGATGTATTCTTTATTACTTTACTACTATTCTCTTTTAAGAATCCATTATATTGCTGAAAACTCATAGGTAAAACTTTAGCATCACTTACAAAATTAATACGTTTTCTTCCTGTAATTGGTACGGTACTACATTCTACAAAAAGTAATACAACTACCAATAATGTGAATATTTTTTTCATTATAATGATTTTTTATGTTTCTGTTTTCTATAATTATGACTCAATTTACAACTAAAAAGTCACTATGCGGGCTATTTTTTAAAAATACAAATTCTATCTTTACAATGAAAATTTTTAATTAACTATGATTCAAACAAATCAAGATAGAACACTACCTCCAAGTATTTCTATTCCTTCTAAATTTAAAAGAATTGCTAAAACTATTCAGTTTTTTTCAAATAGTTTAGCTACAAAATTTTCTTCTAAACTTTTTTCTACTCCAGTAAAATTTCCAAAACCAGAAAGAGAAAAAATGATGTGGGAAAGTGCAAAAAAAACGCGCTTAAAAATAACATCTATTAATAAAGAAATTGAAGTACTTACTTATGGTTTTTCTAAAAAGAAAGTTTTATTGGTACATGGTTGGTGCGGAAGAAGTACTCAATTATTTATGATTGCAGATAAATTATTAGAAAATGGTTATATGGTTATTTCTTTTGATGCTCCTGCTCATGGTAATTCTGAAGGAAAAAATGCATTAATGCCTGAATTTATAGATACCATACATCAAATTAATGAAAGTTTAGGTCCTTTTGATACTGCTGTTGGGCATTCTTTAGGTGGTATGTGTTTATATAGTGCTGTTGAAGAAGGATTCTCTTTAAAGTCATTAGTTACAGTTGGGGCTGGTGATACTATATCTGCTGTTATAAATAACTTTATTAAAAATCTTGATTTAAAACCCAAAATAGCTTTAAAATTAAAAAAACACTATGATGAAATTCATCAGGTAAATATTGATTCTTATTCTAGTTCTACAAAAGCAAAAGGAGTTACTATTCCTACATTAGTTATTCATGATTCTGCAGATGGAGATGTACCTGTAAGTTGTGCGTATAATATTCGTCAAAACCTACAACAAGGTTCAATTTTAATTACACATGGTTTAGGACATACTAAAATATTGCGTGATAAAAATACAACCAGTAGAATTGTAGAATTTATAAAAAACAATCCATGAAAAATTTAATAGCATGCTTTACTATAATTAGTATACTTATATCTTGTCAATCTGTTGCTCAAAAAAAATCAACGGAAAATAAATCGATAGAGAAAAAATATGCTATTGAAAAAACGAAAGCAGCATGGAAAAAAGCCTTAACTCCTATGCAGTTTTATGTACTAAGAGAAGCAGGTACTGAAAGACCTAATACTAGTAAGTTTAATAATTTTAAGGGTAAAGGTACTTTTGTTTGTGCTGGTTGTAATACTCCTTTATACAAATCTGATAGAAAATTTGATTCTGGTACTGGTTGGCCTTCTTTTGATAAAGCTATTAAATCGAATGTTGAGACAGATACAGATTATAAAATTGGGTATGCTCGTACTGAATTAAAATGTAATACTTGTGGTGGTCATTTAGGACATCGATTTAATGATGGACCAAGAAATACAACTGGACTTAGAGATTGTATAAATGGGGTAGCTCTAAATTTCGTTCCAAATAAAAAATAACGTATTTTAGAGTTTAATTTTTCAACTCTTTTTTATGTCTGATTCTTCTTATTTAAATAGTGTTATAAAACAATTTGAATACTATAAAAGTTTAGGTGATAAAACATTTTCTCAATTAAGTAACGATCAATTATTTTGGGAGTATCATGATGAAAGTAATTCTATTGCAATTATTGTCAAACATATAGTTGGTAATATGTTATCGCGCTGGACAAACTTTTTAACTGAAGATGGAGAAAAAGAATGGAGAGAAAGAGACCATGAATTTGTAAATACTTTTTCTAACAAAGAAGATATTTTAATTTATTGGAATAAGGGTTGGAATTGTTTATTTGATGCTATACGACCTCTAAAAAAAGAAGATTTAGAGAAAATTGTATACATCAGAAATCAAGGACATACTGTTAGTGAAGCTATTAATAGACAATTGTGCCATTATTCTTATCATATAGGGCAAATTACCTTTATTGGAAAGATATTATTAAATAAAGATTGGCAACCTTTATCAATTGCTAAAAACACATCTAAAGACTACAACAGTAATAAGTTCTCAAAAGAAAAAACTCGAAAGCATTTTACTGAAGATTTGTAAAACGTTTGACTTATTCGTTTCTTTCCATTAAGCTAAATGAAATCATTTCAAACTCGTTTTGATTTGTTGTTTTACTTCTATTTATAAAACTATCATAATCTTCATTTTCAAATTCTTCTAACATAAAACCTAAGCTAACTCCTGAATTCAATTCAATCTCTACTGTTACTTCTCCTCCATAACATATTGTTTTCTTTCTATAATCTATATGTTCTTCATTTAAATATTTAAGAATATCTGATAATTTTAAATTATCTGTATCCTCTAAAAACCATTTATCTAATTTTAAATGATTTCCTCCATTTAAATCCTTTATGTAATCAGAAAAAATTAAAAATAATTGTTGTTCTTTATCGAAATGCAATTCTATGTTGCCATACGTCCAAATATCACTTTTATATACTGCATCATTTACTTCTGAATAACCATCTGGATCAGGAAAGTTATTTATAATCCATTTTTTAGTGTTACTTAATTTTAGAAAATCAAATTTACCTTGAGAAAAGAACACTTTAAAGTCGATTAAAATTTTATCTTTTAAAATCATAAAACGATTTAACTATCTGTATAGGAATTAAAATCAATTACTTTAAGTTAACTAAAATAGCTAGAGCTTTATATTTTTCCATAAACAACTTTCAATTTACTTCCTATCACTTTTTCCAATTCTCTTATAAAAGTTGGTTTAAGTTTACTCCAATTCCAAAATGTAACACCAAAACCCCCAAATGCCCAGGTAGGTATAAACTCGTATTGAGTTATAGGATTTATTATTCCACAATTTTGACATTTAAGTTTGTTAGATTCAGTGCCTAGAATCCAATTATTTAGAGAATCACTCCAATCATTTTCAATGTTATTTTCACCACAACTCGAACAAATTACACTCTCCAATTCATTTCTTCCATTATCAAAGACCTTTTTTTCTGTAACAAATTCAACTCCATTTATTTTAAGTTCTGTTAAATCAAACCCTACATTTTTTAA
>CALISK010000354.1 GCA_938041625.1 uncultured Tenacibaculum sp.
AGAAGGTGAAGTATATGGCTTAAGTCATGATCCTTCTCGATTTAGACAATCCTTTTTAAAACCAAAAACACCTATTAAAAACTTCTACCTTACAGGGCAAGATATAGTTACAGCGGGTGTTGGAGGTGCCTTATTTTCAGGTATTCTAACTACTTCTGTAATTACTAAGAAAAATATTTTAAAAATGATTTAGAGTAAAAAATAGTGCTTACCATTAAGTATTAACTTTTTTTTAACTAACAAGGCTCAAGAATAACTGTCTAGTATGCAGTACTTCGTGTACAATAACTAAAAAAATTTAAAACTACTTTTAATATGATTAAGACAACTACTAAAATTGTTGTTTTCTTAACACTAGTATACTCCACAATACTAACAGCACAAGAAACAAGATTACTAAGGCAACCGGCAATAAATGAAGAAAAAATTGCTTTTGCATATGGAGGTGATATATGGACCACCAATTTAAACACCAATAAAACAACTCGTTTAACCGCTACTTCTGCTGTTGAGAGTACTCCTTACATTTCACCAGATAAAAAATGGGTCGCTTTCACATCTAATCGTTCTAGTAGATCATCGGTATATATTGTACCAATGAATGGAGGTGAAGCCAAACGTTTAACATGGCACTCTAGTGCTTCTATTGCTAGAGGATGGACTTCTAACAGTAAAAATGTATTGTTTGCTTCAACTAGAGATACTGCTCCCAGTTCTTTTAATAGACTATACACTATATCTGTAAACGGAGGGCCTGCAAAAAAATTATCTGAACAGTGGGCTACATCAGGTTCTTATGCTTCTAACGGACACAAAATGGTTATTGACAAAATGAGACGTTGGGATGAAGAATGGAGAGACTATCGTGGTGGGCAAAACACTCCTTTAATTATTATTGATACAAACACCCTACAAGAAACCTTATTACCAAATTACAAAACTACTGACAAGCAACCTATTTGGATTGGTGATATGATCTATTTTCTTTCAGATAGAACTCATACTGCAAATATTTGGTCATACAACACAAAAACAAAAGAGGTTAAACAAGTTACTAATTTTAAAGGCACTGCCGTAAAATCGTTAAATGGCGATAAACAACATTTAGTTTTTGAACAAAATGGTTACTTACACACTTTCAATTTAATTAGCAAAAAAACAAAACGTTTAAAAATAACAATCAACGCTGATTTTCCTTGGACAGCTACAAAATGGGAAAATGTAAACAAGCGCGTAAACTCTGGAAGTATTTCTCCTAACGGAAAAAGAGTTGTAATGGCTGCCAGAGGTGATATTTTTACCGCTCCAGTTGAATTTGGTGATTCAAGAAACCTATCTAAAAGCTCTGGAGCTGCAGATAGAGTTCCTATTTGGTCACCTAAAGGAGATAAAATCGCGTGGTTTTCTGATGCCAATGGTAAAGGATATGCATTATATATTACAAATCAAGATGGTTCAGAAAAAAAAGAAATCATCTCTATTGGTATTTCAAAAATGGCATGGGAACCAATTTGGTCTCCTAACGGTAAATATATTGCCTTTGTAGATGATGATACACGAATTAGAGTTATTAACATCGAGAAAAAAAGCATAGAAACTGTAGATAATGCTGGTACTAATTTAGAAAGAGGAAGAATGGGAATAACCTGGTCTCCAGATTCTCAATGGTTAGCATATGCTAAAGCTGGTGACAATAGCCTTAAACAGATAAAAGTTTGGTCTTTAAGCACCAAAAAAGTTACTGAAATTACAGACCCTTTTGCAAATTCATTTTCTCCTTCATGGGATTTAGACCATAAGCACATGTACTTCTTAGCTAGTACAGACATTGCTTTGGGTTCTGGATGGGCAAATACAAGTGCTATGACTGCAAAACCTAATTATGATGTTTATGTTGTTAATTTAAATAAAAAAGACGCTTCCCCTTTTAAGCCTAAAAGTGATGAAGAAGAAATAAAAAAAGAAGAAGCTAAAAAAGAAAAGAAAACACCAAAAAAGAAAGCGGATAAGAAAAAAACGGGTAAAAAAGATAAAAAAGTCATCATTGAATTTGACGGCATAGCTCGAAGAATTATGGCATTACCAATGCCTATTTCTAATTATCGATACACTATAGCTGGCCCTAGTGGTTTTGTTTTTGTAGGAAACAGAGATGCTGTTCATAAATTTGATTTAAAAAAACTAAAGTCAAAAGAGTTTGCTAAAAAGTTAAGTGTTTATAGCATTTCTTCTAATGGGAAACATATGCTAGCCAGAGCTGGAAGAACATGGAAAGTAATTAAAACAACAGGAGCTAATGCTAAAAGTGGAAAAACACTTCAAATTGATTTCAATATGAAACTCAATAGAATTAGCGAATGGAATCAAATGTTTGAAGAGGCTTGGAGATATGAACGTGATTATTTTTATGACCCTAATTTACATGGTAGAGACTGGAATAAAGTATACAAAAGATACGCACCTTTAGTTCCTTACATTAAACATAGATCTGACTTAAACTATATTCTAGATCAAGTAAACGGTGAACTATCTGTAGGACACAGTTTTGTTCGTGGTGGAGATTTCCCTAAAACAGAACGTTTTTCTGGAGGATTACTAGGTGCTGATTTTGATTTAGATAAAGGCAAATGGAAAATTAAACGTATTTATACTTCTGAAAGTTGGAACCCTAGATTAAACGGTCCTTTAGACCAACCTGGAATGAACATAAAAGAAGGTAATTATATTGTAGGAGTTAACAATCAAGAAATCTCATCTAAAGATAATATTTATGAATTTTTAGAAGGTACAGCTAATAAACAAACTACAATTCATGTAAACACCAAACCTTCTTTTAAAGGAGCTTGGAAAGAAGTTGTTAAACCTATTCGAAGTGAATTTTCTTTAAGACAACGTACTTGGGTAGAAGACAACAGACGTTTAGTAGATAAATTATCTAATGGTAAATTAGGATATATTTGGGTGCCAAACACTAGTGGTAATGGTTTTGTTTCGTTTAATAGATACTTCTTTGCACAACAAAACAAACAAGGAGCTGTAATTGACGAACGTTTTAATGGTGGTGGCCTTCTAGACGATTACATGGTAGATTTAATGACCAGAAAACCAAGAGCTGCTTTAACGAATGAAGTACCTAACGGAAAACCAATGCGTTTACCCGCTGGTATTATGGGGCCAAAAGTATTATTAATCAATGAACTTGCTGGTTCTGGTGGAGATTTCTTTCCTTGGGTATTTAAACAACAAAAGGCAGGTTTATTAATAGGCGCAACAACTTGGGGTGGTTTAGTAAAATCTTCTACTCATTATCGATTAATAGACGGAGGATCTTTAACCGCTCCTGACAACGCTGTTTTTGATCCAATAAATAATAAATGGATTGCAGAAAATAGCGGTGTTTCTCCAGATATTCCTGTAAGACAAGATGCTATTTCTCTTTCTAAAGGAATAGATGCACAATTAGAAAGAGCCGTAAAGGAATTATTAAGTCAATTAAAAGAAAACACACAAATAACACCTCCTCCTTTTCCTACACCTACTAAAGAATAATTAGTTCTACTTAAAATAGAATCCAAAAAAATGCAGATAACTTATCTGCATTTTTTTGTTTTAAAACATAAAAACACTAAAAAGATTGGGTTGTTATTTCTTTTGCAACAAAAAATATTTTAAAATATTTTTTATGCTTCGGAAGTAAAACAGTAGTTTTTGGATATTCATATGATACATAGGGAAGTTTACATGAATTATCGTTTTTCTTTGGTCGTAACTTAGCTTAGATAATTCAATTTCCCTAAAATGACAACTATAAAAAACAATCTAAAAACGTACTCATTCTTTTTTTTACTTCTTTTAATATTTAATTACTCATGTGACAAAGATGAACCCACTCACATAGATAATGAAGAAAATACTGAAAACCTTAATCAACTATCATACAAAGACACTACGTGCTCGTCTTGTGATCATGTAATTCCTTCTGAAGAATGGAAATTTGATGGTGATAAAGAAAATGTTCAACCTGGAGATACTATTGGTATTATAGGGGGCACTATTAGAGAAAGATTAACTATTATAAACCTTAAAGGAACAAAAGAAAAACCTATAGTAATTATTAATTGTGATGGAAGAGCTGAAATAGGAACCTCAGTGCTTGACCCTTTTGGAATAAAAGTTGAAAAATCAAAACATTTTAAAATAGCAGGTACAGGATCTTCTTCATCGAATCATAAGTATGGTATTGCTGTTAAAGGACACAATGTACTTCTTGTTCAATATTTATCTAGTAATTATGAAGTATACGGTATTGAGGTACTTGCTGCTAGCTTTGCAGGAATAGTTGCTCGTTCTAATGCGAGATGTGATGGTACAGTTAGCAAAGATAACTTTACACAGTATTAACCTAGCATCTATATATCTTTACTTTTTAGGCAGCGTATTTAATACTCTGATGTTTAAAATATTTAGCTACCCTAGCACTATCTTTTTGAATCATATTCATATGATTTTCTAAATTTTCCTTTAGTTTTTCTTG
>CALISK010000355.1 GCA_938041625.1 uncultured Tenacibaculum sp.
AGAACAGTAATCACATTAACATAAGTATTCAATAACGCTTTTCTTATTTCTTTTTCTTTTTTAAAAACCGCAACTTTTATTCCTTCTTTTAACAATGGCTTTAAATCTCCAGAATAATCTGTTTTCATTAAAAACCAATGAGTTTCTTTTAGCCGCTGTTTTTTATTGTCATAAAAAAGATGATAGGTTTTCAATAAAAATTTTTGAATATATAAATCTTTAACTCCACATTCTTCTTCCACTTCTCTTAAAGCAGTTTCTTCTATTATTTCATCTCCTTCACTTCTACCTTTTGGTAAATCCCATTTATTAGCTCTGTAAATAAATAAAACTTCTTTCATTTTATTTAACACTAAACCTCCTCCTGCTCTTATTAGATTAAAATCTTCGCAAAACGATGCCCAATCTTCGTTTAAATCTAGTGTATGCAGATACACTCCTTTTAAATATCCAATTTTCACTTTTTCAACAATTTCTCTAATTACAATATTTTTAAGGTGTAGAAACAAGTAATCTTCTTTTTTTTTAGGAGAAGATGTGAAGATTATGGGCCTATCATTCACAAAAACTTTATACATTTGCGTTATGATTTTAAACAAAGATACTGCAAAAAAAACTGCTGAACTTCTTTTGCAAATAAAAGCCATTAAATTAAGCCCAAACAATCCTTTCACTTGGGCATCTGGTTGGAAATCTCCTATTTACTGTGATAATAGAGTAACATTATCTTACCCTTCTGTTCGTAATTTTTTAAAAGAAAAAATAGCCCGATTAGTAGAAGAAAAACATGGTAAACCCGATGTTATTGCTGGTGTTGCCACTGGTGCAATAGCAATTGGTGTCTTAGTTGCACAAGAGTTAGGTGTTCCTTTTGTATATGTAAGACCTGAACCGAAAAAACATGGTCGAAAAAATCAAATTGAAGGTTTTTTAGAAAGCGGACAAAATGTTGTTGTTATAGAAGATTTAATCAGTACTGGTAAAAGTAGCATGAATGCTATTAAAGCTTTAAAAGAAGCAGATGCTACTGTTAAAGGAATGGTAGCTATTTTTTCTTATGGTTTTTCTATTGCTCAAGAAACTTTTGATGCTCATAATTTAGACTTCACTACATTAAGTAACTATGATGCTTTATTAGAACAAGCCCTAGACAGCAATTACGTTACTGAAAAAGAATTAGAAACACTAGAAGCTTGGAGAGTAAACCCTAGTGAGTGGAATCAATAATACTTAAATACTTGACTATATAAAAATAAGAATATGAACATTAATGGAAATAGTATAATTGTTAAAAAATCACCTAAAGAAACTTTTGAGTTTTTAATTAAACTTGAAAATTTCAAACAATTAATGCCTGAGAATACTGAAAAATTTGAAGTTGAAGGGGAATCTTTTGTTTTCGGATTAAAAGGAATGCCTGAAATTAGACTGGTAATGAAAGAAAAAACGGAATTCTCTAATGTTACTTTAGGAGCAGCAAGTAGTAAATTACCTTTTACATTATCTGCAGATATTCAAGAAAAATCAGAAAATGAAAGTAATGTTCAATTAAATTTTGAAAGTAGTTTTAATCCTATGATAGCAATGATGGTTAAAAAACCGCTAACAAAATTCATAGAAACTTTAACAGAAAACCTTGAAAAATTATAAAATTATACGAATGAAACTTCCTTTAAACCAAATTCTTTAATAGTTTCATCGTTTAGTTCTATTTGAAGTTTACCATTATTGGTATTAACTCCAATTATTTTACCCATAAAAAAAACGTTTTGAGTATCTTTAAACATACTTGGAACGTTTTTTTTAAATAAAACATTTAAATACTTCTCCTCTAGTTTTTCAAATTGTTTATTTCTTAAAAGACCAATGTTCATTTCAACCTTTTTTAAAATTACTGTTAACAACTCTTCTAAATCTATTTCTTTTTTAAGTACCATAGCAATTGAAGATGCATTTGGTAGATTATCTGGAAACTTTAATTGATTCACATTTAAACCTACACCCGCTACAGAAGAATCTATATACATACCTTTTAAACTATTTTCTATTAATATTCCACATATCTTCTTTTTTTCTGACAGAATGTCGTTAGGCCACTTTACTGCCAGTTTAGGTAGTTTTAATGAAGCTATTGCTTCATTAATAGAGATACTTATTGCAAAATTCAAAAATGTTTGATTTAAAATATGCAATTTATGATGTTTTATAAACACACTAAATATGAGGTTTTTACCTGCTTCAGAAATCCATTTAGTATTCATTTGCCCCCTACCTAAAGTTTGCTCTTTTGCTACTACTACAGTGAAGTCATTAATTTTAGAACTTACTGACAAATCTTTTAAAAAAGAGTTCGTAGATTCGATGGCATCAAGTTTGATTATTCTCATATACTGTTATTGAGATTTAACTCGTTTCAATAATACGTAAATTACTCGCAAAAAAGTAATAACTTTGCTAAAACTAAAAATATTTAATGACAAAAACACAAGCAAGTACAGACGATTTAATTGCAACTATTATTAAAGGAATAGATGATGTTAAAGGTGAAAATATTCAATTATTAGACTTAAGAGAGATCGAAAATACAGTATGTGATTATTTTGTAATTTGCACAGGAAACTCAAACACCCAAGTTAATGCGATATCTGGCTCAGTTCAAAAAGTCGTAAGCAAAGAACTTAAAGATAAACCTTTTAATGTCGAAGGACAAGGAAACTCTGAATGGGTTTTAATGGATTATGTAAATGTAGTAGTTCACATTTTTCAAAAACATGTTCGAGATTATTACGATATTGAAAGTCTATGGGGAGATGCTAAAATAACAGAAATAACCCCTGCTTAAAAAACCTCTAATTATTTCATATATACTTTTATGAGCGAAAAGAAAAATAATGCACCGAAATTTAAATTAAATTCATACTGGATTTATATACCTATTTTATTATTTCTTATTGGTATGAGCTTCTTCAATAGCTCTGGAGGTTTGTCTTCTAGAAATATTGCTAGTAACGAATTTAATGAAATTTTAAAAGACAATGATGTTGATAAAATTCTTATTATAAATAAATCTCTTGCCGAAATTTACATTAAGGAAGAGGCTTTAACTAAAGAAAAACATCAAAAACTAACCAAGTCTCCTTTTTTTAGAAAAGGTTCTTATTTATATGAGTACAACTTTGGTGATCTACAAAATTTTGAGAATAATTTAGATACTGCTAAAAAGCAATACAATTTGTCTTTTGATTATGACAATAGAAGTAGAACTAGTTTTGCAGAAACTCTAATTAACTTTTTACCATTCATCATTTTAATAGCTATTTGGTTATTTTTCATGAAAAGAATGTCTGGCGCTGGTGGCGGTGCTGGAGGTGGTGGCCAAATATTCAATATTGGTAAATCTAAAGCAAAACTTTTTGATGAAAACACCAAAGTAAAAACTACTTTTAAAAATGTTGCTGGTTTAGAAGGAGCTAAAGAGGAAGTTCAAGAAATTGTAGACTTCTTAAAAAATCCAGAAAAATACACTAAATTAGGAGGTAAAATACCTAAAGGAGCTTTATTAGTTGGCCCTCCTGGTACAGGTAAAACTTTACTAGCAAAAGCTGTTGCAGGTGAAGCTGGTGTTCCTTTCTTTTCTTTATCTGGTTCAGATTTCGTTGAAATGTTTGTTGGTGTTGGTGCCTCTCGTGTACGAGATTTATTTAAACAAGCGCAACAAAAATCTCCTTCAATAATATTTATTGATGAAATAGATGCTATTGGACGTGCTCGTGGTAAAAACAGTATGACAGGTGGTAATGACGAACGTGAAAACACATTAAATCAATTATTAACAGAAATGGATGGTTTTGGTACAGATACTAATGTAATTGTATTAGCTGCCACTAACCGTGCTGAAATTTTAGATAAAGCATTAATGCGTGCTGGTCGTTTTGACAGACAAATTTATGTTGATTTACCAGATATTCTTGAGCGTAGAGAAATTTTTGAAGTACATATAAAACCTTTAAAATTATCTGATAATGCTAACTTAGAATTTTTAGCACAACAAACTCCAGGCTTTTCTGGTGCTGATATTGCTAACCTATGTAATGAAGCTGCTTTAATTGCTGCAAGACATAATAAAGAAGCTATAGAACACCAAGATTTTTTAGATGCTGTAGATAGAATTGTGGGTGGTTTAGAAAAGAAAAACAAAGTGATTACTCCTAAAGAAAAAGAAGTAATTGCTTATCATGAAGCTGGTCATGCTACTGTTAGTTGGATGTTAGAACATGCTGCTCCTTTAGTAAAAGTTACTATTGTTCCTAGAGGTCAATCTTTAGGTGCTGCTTGGTATTTACCAGAAGAAAGAAAGATTGTTCAAACGGAACAAATGTTAGATGAAATGTGTGCTACAATGGGTGGTAGAGCTGCTGAAAAATTAATTTTTAATAAAATCTCTACTGGTGCTTTAAGTGATTTAGAAAAAGTGACTAAACAAGCTCGTGCCATGGTTACCGTTTACGGTTTAAATGAAGAAGTAGGTAATGTTACTTATTATGATTCTTCTGGTAATGATTCTTTTGTAAAGCCATATAGTGAGGAAACAGCTAAGACTATAGATAAAGAAATATCTAAAATTATAGAAGGACAATATGTTAGAGCTATTGAAATGTTAGATAAACATAAAGATAAACTAGATATTTTAGCTGATAAACTTTTAGAAAAAGAAGTAATTTTTAAAGATGACTTAATTGAAATTTTTGGAAAAAGACCTTTCGAAAAAGACACTATTACTACTGTTAGTAATGAAACTGAAACAAAGGAAGAATAAATATTAAAGTAATTCTTTTTAATGAACTTTTTAAAAAAGTTATTTAAATCATATCAAGAATCGTCTAAAGATAAGCAGGTTAAAAAACAACCTGTAGAATTATCTTTAGACGATTCTTTTGTGCATCATTTTATTAACAAAGGAGGTAAATTCTTATATTCAACTAAAATAGAAGAGGTTGCCTTAAATTTAAATCATATTTTACGTGAAAATAATTGGGAACATATTATTTGTAATGATATTGATTTATTAACACTTACAAAAAAAATTGATGTAAAAGTAGAAAACAACTATAAACAAAAACTACCTATCTTCATTACTTGCGAACACTTAGTTTCTAATTCTGGTGAAATATTACTTTCTTCTAATCAAATTGGAAGTAATAAATTACCTAGTTTGTCAGAAAACTTTATTGTTTATGCAACTACAAGTCAATTAGTAAAAAGTATTGGAGAAGGACTATCTGGTATTAAAATAAATTTTAGAGGAAATATTCCAACAAATATATGTTCAATTAAAAATTATACTCTCACGAATTCTGAGGATAATTTCTTAAGTTACGGTAATAGTAACTCTAAAAATTTATATTTGCTTCTCTTTGAAGACCTATAACATGAATAACTTTTTAATTCGAAGTATTTCTGCTCTTGTATATGCAGGTATATTTATATTTTCGATTTTTTTTTCTGAAGAAACTTATATTGGTTTAATAACCATTTTTTCGAGTATTTGTATTTGGGAATTTTCAAGAATCATTAATTCTAAAGCTAATATTATATATTTAGTTTTAATAATAAGCTTAGTTGTAACTGCATATTATAATTTAATTGATCATAATTTTATTTTAATAATGTTAGTCCTTTGTTTATTAAATTCTATTTATCTAATTATTAATTTATATGCAAAATCTTATATTAGATTAAGAGAGTTTCAGCGATTTATATTACAAAGTTGTTATATTGTACTCTCTTTCTTTTTTCTTGCTTATTTACCTTTTATAAACAAAGCGTACAACCCAAACTTAATCGTATATATTATTTTAATAATTTGGGCTAATGATAGCTTTGCATATATCATAGGGAAAAGTTTTGGAAAGCATAAACTTTTTGAACGCATATCTCCTAAAAAAACTATCGAAGGCTTTATTGGAGGAGTTACTTTCTCTATTATTGCTAGTATCGTAATCTCTTACTTCTCTTTAGATTTCTCTATAATTAATTGGATAATCATCGCTATAATTGTTTCTGTTTTTGGTACGTTTGGTGATTTAGTTGAGAGTAAATTTAAACGACAAGCAAATGTAAAAGATAGCGGAAACATAATGCCTGGGCATGGTGGATTATTGGATAGATTAGATAGTTTGTTTTTCCTTGCTCCCTTCGTATATTTGTATGTGCATTTTTTACTTTAGAATGATATCTAAACTAGACATAGAATTTAATGATGCTGTAAAGAAAATATCTGAAACAAAAGAAAAGTTGGCTCCAGATATTTTATTAAGGCTTTATGCCTATTATAAACAAGCTATAAAAGGAGATAATTTTTCGTTATACTCAGATGATGATAATTTAAGAAATGCTTTTAAATTTAATGCGTGGGTACAATTAAAAGGAATGAATGAAACAGAAGCCAAACAAAATTATATTAAACTAGTTAACACAACCTTAAATAATTTATAATGAAACAGATTTTAACCTTTATAAGTTTATCTTTACTTGTATTTCAATTTACTTCATGTAAATCTGAACAAAAAAAAGAAGAAAAAAAAGAGACTCCTACTACTGTAGAAAAAACAGCTCCTTATTCTTTAAAAAATGCAGATAACAACATCAACTTTGTTGCATACAAAACAACTGAAAAAGTTCCTGTAAAAGGTACTTTTAAAGAAGTGGAATTGTTAAAAGGAGGTGAAGGTAATTCTGTAAAAGAAGCTATAAATGGTGCTGAATTTAAAATTCCTGTAAGTAGTATTGAAACAAAAGACAATGGTAGAAACCTTAAAATTAGAAAATTCTTTTTTGGTATTATGGAAAATACTATTTCTTTAACAGGTAAATTAATGATTGAAAATGATAGTTTAGGAACTGCTTCATTTACCATGAATGGTGTAACAGAAAAATTACCGTTTAAATACACTATTAATGGTAAAGTATTTGCTATGAATACTATTATGAATATAGATAAATGGAATGCTAAAAACGCAGTAGATTCTTTAAATGTAGTTTGTAAAGATTTACATAAAGGAGCAGATGGTATTTCTAAAACTTGGAGTGAAGTAGCCATTAATGTAATATCTACTTTCAAATAAAATCACAAAATTAATTTACTTTTATAAATTTAAAAAAACCAGATAATTTAATTATCTGGTTTTTTATTTATATAAACTACACCTCTTATAAACCTTTGACTACACCTAATTTATCTTCAATTAAAGTCTTTTTTTAATAATTCCTTTTACCTAAAAAAAACATTTATCACATTTTACTTGTTAAAATTTTATATATTCACGCTCTTTAAATTTAAAATTTTAACAAATAAGTAAAAATGAAAAAAAAACTCCCTACTTTATTACTACTATTTTTTAGTATTTCTATTTTATCGGCACAGAAAAAAGTTTCTAAGCAAAAGCTGCAAGCCTTCTCTAAAATCTACAAACAAGTTTTAGATAATCCTTTTGACATTTCCACTTCAATGAAAAAATGTGTTAAGCAACTTAACATACCTGAAGATAGAATGAAAACAATCTTACAGTCTTATTTTACTGGAGAAAAAGTTAAAATTTCTAGTCTTGAAGTAAAGCAATTAGAACAATTAAAAGCTTTAATGGAAATAGATAAGGCTGTACACGACAAAAAAATAAACAAAATGATTATGAGTACTAAAATGGACCTTGTTGAATACAAGAGTATCGAAAAAAAGTATCATAAAAATGTTAAGCTTCAGAATGAAGTTAATCAATTATCAACTAAAAAATAATCCCCTAATAATTATGAAAATAAAATTACTTATTAGCGTAATACTACTATATACAATAGCATTTCATGCACAGCAACTACCTAACAGGTATGTAGATGAAATTACAACTATATTAGATGTAAATTATAATATTACTTTTAGTAATAATATTCCAATGGTAAAAACAACCAATCTATTTGGTAATCATTTTGCAAATGAAAATACCTACGGAGAAAGAAGCATTACTTTAAAAATGGATATTTATCGTCCAAAAAATGATGCTCTTAATAAAAGACCTGTTATTATTTTTGCTTTTGGTGGTGGATTTGTAAATGGTGAAAGAACTGAAAAAAGTATGGTTCAATTATGTGAAGCTTTTGCCAGAAGAGGTTTTGTTACTGCTACTATAGATTATAGAAGAGGAATGCATGTTGGTGACCCTGAGCTTGCTAAAAGAGCTGTATATAGAGCTTTGCAAGACGGTCGTTCTGCTGTTCGTTTTTTTAGAAAAAATGCAAACACTTATGGTATAGACCCTAATCAAATATACATGTCTGGTCATAGTGCTGGTGCTGTTTTAGCATATCATGTTGCGTATTTAGATAAAGATTCTGAAAGACCTACTTCTACTCGTGATTATTTTGGAAGATCGAACTTAGGTGGTCTTGATGAAATTGGTGATAATAAAACATACAATAATGGAACTAAAATAAGCGGTAAAGCAAATGGTATTATGGGATTTGCTGGTGCTGTAGGTGATCTTTCTTATATTGAAAACTCAAGTGAGGTACCTGGAGTATACTTCCATAGTTCAGATGACAATACAGTTCCTTTTAATAGTGATGAACCTTTTTCTAATTTAAACTGGATACCTGGTATTAATTTACCTATCGTATACGGTAGTAACTTAATGAATAATAGAGCGAATGCTACCAATGCAAAACATAAATTTTATCCTTATACTAATCGCGGTCACAATGTGCATTCTGATGGTTCTAATGTATATCAAGATGTTATAGTTAATGGCTCAAAGTACTTTCATGAAAATTTATTAAAACCTGCTTCTACAACTATAAGTGGAGATTCAAAGATATGTACAACCTGTTCTTCTCAAACATATACAGCTACCAATAATGCTTATTATTATAATTGGGAGATAACTGGTGGTAATTTTATTTCGAGAGATCCATATAGTAATATTGTTACTGTTAAGTGGAATATTAATGCTTCTGAAAGAAACTTAACTGTTACTCCATATAGTAAACAATTAGCAAGAGGAAATTCTAATAGTCTTTATCCTAATTTAAACAATTGTGATTGGAAAGCTACTTCTGGTGAAGCAACGGATATTGGTGCAGGTGGACAAAAAGTTTTTATTGTTGGAACCAATAAAAAAGTATATGAATGGAAAAATAACCGTTGGAATAAATTAGCGGATATAGATGCTAGACTTGTAGATGTACAAGATGGTGTGCCTTGGATAATAGGAACTAACAACCGTATTTATCGTTACATTAATAACAAATGGGAAAGAATGAGAGGTACTGCTTGGGATATTGGAGCTAGTGGATCTCATATTTATCATATGGGAAGAAATAATTCTATTTATAAATATAGAGGAAACAATAGATGGGATCATGTTCCTGGTAAAAAGATAAAACGTGTAGATGCAGCCCCTAATGGAGATGCTTGGGCAATTGGTATGGATAATCATATATACCAACATCAAAGTAGTGGATGGACCGGTAAAAAAGGGGATTTTAGAGCTTCTGACATTACATTTATAGACGGAACTAACACTGTTTGGGCTATTGAATTAGGTACAGGAGTTCCTCACAAATATGCAGGTAATGGAATTTGGGAACGTTTTACAGGTATATTAAAAAGTATATCTGGAGTAAACGGTGAAGTATGGGGTACAAATACTTCTAATACCATTTATAATAATGATTGTTTTAGTTCTGGTTCAAGAAAATCTGCCAAGGAAGAGACAAAAGAATTAGTAACCTCTACAATAAATGTATATCCAAACCCTACTACAGATATCGTTCATTTAGCCATCAATAATCTTGTTGAGAACAAAGTAGAAGCTAACTTTATTAATTTATTAGGGCAAGTTGTTTATTCTGTTTCGTTAAAAAACCCAAATCAAGGAATAAAAAACATTAATGTTTCTGAATTAAATAAAGGTATTTATATTTTAAATATTAAAACAAGTGAAAAACTAATTATGAGTAAAAAGATAATTATTAAATAATTACTTAATTCTCTTAAATAAAAAACAGTAAAATTTGCTTAGGCAAATTTTACTGTTTTTTATTTTAAAGGAAAGTATTAAAAGTAAGTTCTATTTAAAATAATTATTTTTTAGAGTTTTTAATAAACTTTACCACAACTATCTTAGTTTTCTCTGTTGTAACAAGGCTATCAAAACTAATTTGGTCTTTTCGAAGAGCCTTATTCTTTTCTTCAAAAAAGCTAAAGCATCTCTATCTGTTTTTCTATAATATTTTCGGCTAATTCTATAGATTTAGAGACAGCTTCATCATCTACTACAACATACTAACCAATCCATAAGCAAGAGCTTCTTTTACTTTTACTTGACGCCCTGTTGTTATCATTTCCATAGCTCTACCATAACCTATGAATACGAGGAATACGCTGCATACCCCCAAACACTGGAACCATTCCGAGTTGAAGCT
>CALISK010000356.1 GCA_938041625.1 uncultured Tenacibaculum sp.
ATTGAATCCGTTTTTTGAATTAAAAGATTTTACGACTCGATTTACAGGAAATCCATTACTAAACCCAAGTTTTACAAATTCATATGAAGTCTCTTTTATTTATAGAACAAAGGGATTTACAATAAATCCGTCTGTTTATTATTCTGATACTAAAAATGTTTTTCAAACGGAAGTGCTAAAAAATTCGCAAGGTGTATTTATACAATCACCTATTAATTTAGAAAATGAAAAACGTTTTGGTTTTGAGGTATCTACATCTTATAAACCTCTAATATGGTTGAATTTTTCTGGAGATTTTAATACTTATAAATACAATCAATCTGGAACCATTAATGGTAATAATACTACAATTTCTGATGCTACTTGGTTTGTTAATTTTTCAACAAATATTAAACCAACGAAAACATTAAACCTACAAACAAGAGTATATCATATTGGGGCAAGAGAAAATATTCAAACAGAGACTAAAGCAATTACTTATGTGAATTTTGCAATAAGTAAATCATTATTTAAAAATAAAGGAAGCCTAATTTTAAATATTTCAAATCCATTTAATAGCAGTAAAACTATTCAAAATATTGTGGGAGATAATTTTGAAATAAATCAAACCAGAAATAGAAATGCTGAACGTTTTTCTTTAAGCTTTGTATATAAATTTAATCAGAAAAAAACAGATAGAAATAGAGGTGCAAAGAGAAGTAATAGAAATTAAGAATCTTCTAATTAAGGCAAAAAAGAGGATAATTATGAGTTTTATAAATGTTTGAAAAAAAAAAATTCATCAAAAATGTCAATGATAGTGATTTTCGATAGAAAATTTTACAGAGAAGAGATAATTACAAAACTAAAATAAAGTTCTTGATACAATTTCTCTCTGTTTCTCTTCAAAAAATTACTCGAGCCGACATTTTACCCTGAATAAACATTATAAAAACAAAGAGTTAATTTCTTCCGATTACTCGTAGATTTAAGCCTATTACTTTCTTTAGTAATAGAAAATAATTAAATATATATCATTAAAAATCGTGTTAAAAATTAAACAAATATAATGGTTTTAAGTTGTTGAAAAACATAGTTTTATGCGATTTAGAGTAGTTGATATAATAATAGAGTCGTTGACAAAATTATAATAAAAAAGAAATTAATAATATTAGATATTTGAAGTAAATAAAATAATAAACCTTATGAAAAAAGCAATAATAATACTTACAGCATTTCTGTTTTTTATCTTAAAAAATAATGCACAAAATAATACTATTAAATATAAAAAACTAAAAGATAGTATCTCTAAAAATATTAAGAAAATAATGTTGAGAGATAATTTAAAAGGATTGAGTGTTACCGTTTTTGAAAATTATAAAGTTATTTATAATCAAAGTTTTGGGGTAAAAGATACAAAATCTAATAAAAAAATAAATGAAAAAACAGCATTTAATACCGCTTCAATATCAAAAGCTATTGTAGCAACTTTATGCACTATTTTAGAAGAAAAAGGAGAAATTAACTTAAAAGACCCCATTTCTAATTATTTAAAAAGTTGGAAGCTACCGAAGAGTAAGTTTACTAAAAATGTGCCTGTTACATGGGAACATTTATTATCTCACACATCAGGATTAGGTCAACATGGATTTGCAGATTTTTATGAAGGAGATACTATTCCAACCATTATTCAAAGTTTAAAAGGAGAATTATTACCTAGATATGATAAAGAAATAGACTTTTTATTTACACCTGGTACAAGTTGGAAATATAGTGGCGGCGGATATACAGTTATACAAGTGGCTTTAGAAGATCATTTTAATAAATCATTATCAAAACTAGTTGAAGAGTATTTGATTGTTCCATTAAAATTAGAGAATACGACAATGATGAAGCCTTCAGAAAAAGGGTTTCCAAATAATGTAGCAAAAGTACACGATAAATTTGGGGCAATTATAAAAACAGGTTTACCTATTTGTCCACAAATAGCTGCATCCGGATTATGGTCTACTTCAAATGATTTGGCAAAGATTACTATAGAATTACAAAATGCATTAAGAAACAAAAAAAACACAGTGATATCTAAATCTGTAGCAGAGAGATTAATGAAAATAATTACTTTAAAAAAATCTGGAGGTTACGGTTTAGGTTGGATGCGTTCTTTTGGTTTTTCAAATATTGATTGGTTTAAACATGATGGTTCTAATACTGGTGTTGGAGGTAACATTATGGGATCTATGAAAAATGGAAATGGATTTGTTTTTTTAGCAAATGGAGATAAACCAAATAGGTTTCCAGTTTTTAGTTACTTAAATAATAATATTATTAAACTAATGAATTGGGAAAAGAAAATAGAAAACAGAAAAATAATTCCTGAAGAATTGAAGGATAAGATAAAAGGAGAGTATAAAGATTTTTTGTATGGACAAAATTTTAATAATACTATAATTGAAGAAGAAAACAAAATATATTTAAAGTCTCTTATTTTTAAGCATTTTTTAAATAAAGATAAAAGTGAAATGGTTTATTTAGGAGACAATGTTTTTAAAATTATAGACTACCCTAATTATATAAAATTCAATTTTGAGAATAGTAAATTAAAAGGAATTACAATTTTTAGAAGATTTTCAAATTCAATAAAAAAAGTATTCATACCAATAGATAAAATCAGTGAAATTTAAGATTTTTTCTAATTGCTGAGAATAGCGTATTCATTTTTTTTTATATAATTGTACAGATAAATTAATTCTCAGCTCCTGTAGTTTTTATAGTAAAAAATAATTTTAAATTAATAAACTATAATAAAAAATTATATATAGTTATTTAAAACAAATAAGTCTGTATTTACATACAGACTTATTTTTTCTAGGGGATTATTTAAATAGTAATTCATAAGAATTACTTGTTAAATTCATCAAAACTACCATCATTGTACAATAAAATTATTTTTATTAACAACTTGGATTTAGAATTTTCTAAGCAACTATTTTTTTCTTTAATATCAAAATTATTATCCTCTTTAATAGTTTCAACTATTTTTTGGTTAAATAGAGAAGGAGGTTTTTCTTTATTCTTAGGAAAACTTCCTTTACCATATAACAACCAATCTAACTCAACTTCGTCAAAAGCTTTATCAACTTTAATTATAAAATCAAGACTAGGTTTATTTCGACCTGATAAAAGGTGAGATATACTAGATCTTGGGACTTCTATTTTTTCAGCAAAACTAGAAGAAGATAAATTATAAAATTCCAATATGTTCTTAAGACGTTTAATCATTTTTTACAAATGTGAATAATAAAAATACGTTACAATTGTAAATATATGTGTTTTTACAAAAGTAACCAAATAAACAGGGGATTATATTAAATAAAAGCCAATATACACATCAATAAATACATTAAGTAAGTGTTTTTAAATACCTCATATATAGTTTTTTAAATGTGTGAAATAAAATAAATCTATTTTAGAGCTATTTTAATGTCAAAAGAAGGCGTTTACAGGTTTGAATCTAATTTAATAAGGTAGAAGTAATGTTTCCATTTGTAACAAGCACAAATACTAGCTTAGTAAGTTATATAAAAGAGAACTTTAATGTTTACATGTCTAAATAGAGTAAACATTAGTGAGACTATTGCTTTGTTTGTTATTTACTTTTAAATATGCAGTAATATCTTGTTAATTGATCATTTATTGAAGCTTTGGTATTTATTATTAATAAGTACAGAGAATTAAATGACTTATAAACACTTTTATTTAAATTAAGAAGATTATTTTAAGACTGTATGATTTATAAATGTGTGAATTGAGTAGTAGTAGTAGATATCTAAGTATTTAGTAATATAATTGAGAACTAAAAACTAACAATGTTACAAATGTAAATTATTTAATTGATAAATAAAAGGCATTTAAAAATTGTGTTGTAAATGATTAAATTAATTGTATATAAAATACTTTTATTACTATTTAATAGGCTTTTACTTATATATGTTTAATAGAGTAAATTTATTTTAGAACTATTATAATGTCAAAACAAGGTGTTTTCACGTTTATATCTAATTAAATAAGGTATAGCGTAAGGTTTCTATTTGTAACAAGCACAAATACTAGCTTAATAAGTTATATAAAAGAGAACTTTAATGTTTACATACCTAAATAGTGTAAACATTAGTGAAATTATTGATGCTGTTTGTTATTTACTTTTAAATATGTAGTAATATCCTGTTAATTGATCATTTATTGAGGGGTTGGCTATTTATTATTAATAAGTAAAGAGAATTAAACGACTTATAAACACTTTTATTTAAATTAAGAGGATTATTTTAAGACTATATGATTTATAAATGTGTGAATTGAGTAATAGTAGTAGATATCTAAGTGTTAAGTAATATAATTGAGAACTAAAAATCAATAATTTTACAAATGTAAATTATCTTATTGATGAATAAAGGACATTTAAAAACCGTCTTATAAGTATTAAATTAATTGAATATAAACCAGACTTATTGTTAATTAATAGGGGGTTACAGATATTTACTTATGTAACTTATATAATTAAACTAAATTTATTTGCATAGTGAGCGCATTCATTAAATAAATAATCTGTTTACAAATGTAACCTTAGTTTTTAGCTTAAAAATGTTATTGTAAATTGTGTTTTACCAATAGTTGAAGAGTAATGTATTGTTCCATTATGAGCTTCTATAATACTTTTACTTAATGTTAAACCAATACCAGAACCATTTTTTCGAGTTGTAAAATAAGGAATGAAAATATTTTCTTTTATCTCTTCAGGAATACCTATTCCATTATCAGTAATAACAGCATGTGTTCTATTCTTTTCAGATGAGATAGTTATTGTAATTATTGGATTTTCTGAATTTTCAATAGCATACAAGCTATTAGAGATTAAATTAATAATTACTTGTTCTACTTGTTGTTTATCTGCATTAATTAGGAACGAGTCATTTTCATTAAAATCAATAAAAGTATTTTTTTGTTTAAATTCTTGATCAAATAAAACAATTGTATTTTTTATAATAGTTGTTAGATCTACTATTTTTTTATCAGGTAAAGGTAATTCAGCTAATTTTCTATAAGTATCGACAAAAGAAGTTAGGTGATAAGATCTTCTCTTTATTATTTTTAATCCTTGAGATAATTCATCTATAGTATCATCTTCTAATTCTTCGTCGGTTAATAAGGAATCTAGATTTTCAGCTAAACTACTAATAGGGGTAATGGTATTTATAATTTCATGAGACATCACGTTCATTAATTTATACCATGCTTCTTTTTCTTTTTTATCTATTAATTGTTGAATAGTTTCTAAGGAAACTACTAAATACTCAAATTCATTTGTCTTAGTTATAGATGTTTTAAGGAAAAAACTCTCTTTTTCACCATTAATAGACAATGAAACGGTATGTCTAATTTTTTTCCATTCAGTTACGTAACTTGTTAACGAACCTATTTTTGTTTTTAACAATCCCCAATTATGAAATTTGGGTATTTTTAAGAACTCAACAAATGATTTATTGATTTGAAAAACTTCAATTTCATTGTTATCATTTTTTCTTAAGATGAGTAAACCTATACTTAAACTTTCAATAATATTCGTAAATATAAGTTGCTCCGATGTTTTTTGTAAGTTTAATTTTCGGTTTTTTTCTAATAATAAAGCTGTTTTATTGTGTAATGAATTTTTTCTTTTTTCTTTAGAAATACTATTTGTAAAATCATCAAATAAAAGACAATCAATTGATTTTTCGATATCAGCTAACAATTTTTTAAAATAATTTAAGAATATGAATGATTGAAAAATTATTAAAAAAGTAAAACCGATGGTATTAATAATATACCCTTTTGTATAACTGTAAAAAAGAAGGATAGTATTGATTATTATAAATAAAACACGAAAAATTATTTGTAAGTATTGAGACTTTCCCATTTAAAGATTATGTTTTTCTAAGCGTCTATATAAAGCAGCTCTTGTTAAACCCAAATCTTTTGCCGCCCTAGATATGTTACCTTGATGTTTATTCAATGCTTGTTGAATTAGTAATTTTTCAGTTTCTTCTAAATTTAAATTATTAGCTAAAGAACTATCTATTTTTTTTGTAGAAAAATGTAAATCAATAGTATCTATTAAATTAGAATCAGTAATTATAACTGCTCGTTCTACAATATGCTCTATTTCTCTTATGTTTCCTGGCCAATGATATTCTTTTAAAGCAGTAATTGCTTGTTTAGAAAATCCTTCTATATTTTTTCTATATTTCTGATTCAGCTTTTTTAAGAAATGAGAAGCCAATAATGTAATATCTTCTTTACGATCTCGTAAAGGAGGCAATACTAATTCAATAGTATTAATTCTAAATAATAAATCTTGTCTAAATGTATCTTCATCAACCATTTTGTGAATAGGAGCATTGGTAGCACAAATAATTCGAACATCAATAGTACGTTCTGTACCTTCACCTAAACGTGTAACTTTTCTATTTTGAACAACAGTTAATAGTTTAGATTGAAGATGTAAAGGAAGGTTCCCTATTTCATCCAGAAAAATAGTACCTCCTTTAGCCAATTCAAATCTACCTATAGTATCTTTATGAGCTCCTGTAAATGCTCCTTTAACATAACCAAATAACTCGCTTTCAAATAAATTTTCATTTAAAGAACCTAAATCAACATGAATAAAAGGATAATCTTTTCGTTCAGATTGTAAATGAATTTCTTTTGCAAATACGTATTTACCTGTTCCGTTTTCTCCTAAAATTAAAATATTTGCTTCAGTAGGAGCGACTTTATGAGCTAAATTTACAGCAGATTGCATTGCTGGAGATTTACCTATAATATGTTCCGTTTGTTTATGAAAATCTTTATCACTTTGTTTTTGTACAGTTTCTAGTTGTGTGTTTTTTCGTTTAGAACGAGCTAATTCAACACCTGCATTTACTACACTATATAATTTTTCAGTTTTCCAAGGCTTTAAAATGAAATCGGTGGCTCCTTTTTTAATAGCATCAACAGCTAAATTAACACTACCAAAAGCAGTCATTAAAATAACAGTTGTTTCAGGACTTATTTCTTTAATACTTTTTAACCAATACAACCCTTCTTTACCATCTTCAAAACCAATACGATAATTCATATCTAACAATACAACATCTATAGTTGTTTCAGTTAAATGATTTCCTATTTTTTTTGGATTATTAGTGGTAATAATTTTATTAAAATACTTCTTTAAACTAATTCTAGCAGAAAATAAAATATCATCATCATCATCTACTATTAATATGTTGGCATCTTTTTTTCTCATACTACATAGTTACTTAATTGTTTGAATATGAACAAAAATATGTTCAATAATGAACATACTAAAAAAACATTTTAAATTTAAATGCTTGATTTATAGTTTTTTGTGATTTTATTTTTTGATGGCACATTTATAGAATATTAGATACCAAACGAAGACATAACTATCATGGATAAACAGATTAAACCTAAAAACAAAAAAACTAAAAGAATGTTACTTATAAGTATACCTTTAGTTTTATTACTAAGTATCACTTTAATGAATTTAACCCGTAAAAAACAAGTAAATTTAAAGAAAGGGAATTTAGTAATAAAAGAAGTTATTAAAGCAGATTTTGAAGATACTGTTTTGTTTAATAGCACAGTTGAACCAAAAACAACTGTTTTAGTAAATGTGATACAAGGAGGTTCTATCTCAGAGATTTTTGTTGAAAGTGGACAAATGATTAAAAAAGGTGATCCTCTTTTAAGAGTTTATAATCCGAATGCTGAATTAAACTACTTAACTCAAGAAACAGCTATAGTAGAACAAATTAATAACCTCAGAAATATTAGAGTTAGTATTAAAAATCAACAATTAAATTTAGACCAACAGTTATTAAGTATAAAAAATGATTTTAAAAATGCAGAACGAGAATATAAATTAGATACTACCTTGTATAGTAAAGGAGTAGTTGCTAAAAATAATTTTTTAAAAACATCTCAAGAATTTACTTTTCAAAAAGAAAGAAGTAACGTAATTAAAAAAAGTGTAGGAGAAGAACGAAAAAGTAGAGATGTGCAATTATCAAGAATAAATAGTTCTATTGTTAACATGGAAAAAAGTTTAGCATTGCTAAGAAAAAATAAAGAAAACTTTATAGTAAAAGCTCCAGTAAACGGTTTATTATCTTCATTTAACCCTATTTTAGGAGAAAGCTATACGCAAGGACAATCTGTAGGGAAAATAGATGTACTAAATGGTTACAAATTAGTAGCTAAGGTAGATGAATATTATATCTCTAAATTACAAAAAGGCATTAAAGGTACTGTAAATGTTGATAATAATATGAACAATATTACATTAGCTAAAGTATACTCTGAAGTTGTTAATGGAAGATTCACGGTAGAATTAAAATTTGAAAATGATTCTTTAACAAAAAAGATAAAAAGAGGAATGACTTTAAAAAGCAAACTATTCCTTTCTAGTAGTAATAAAAAAACATTATTAATAACTAAAGGTCAGTTTTATAGTAACACTAATGGTAAATGGGTTTTCGTTTTAAATTCAAATGATAAAGCTGTAAAAAGAAAAATAAGTATAGGAAGAGAAAATTCATTCCATTATGAAATTTTAAGTGGATTAAGAGAAGGAGATAAAATAATTACTTCAAATTATGATGGATTTGAAAATGTAGAGCAAGTTAATATTAAGTAAAAAAATACAGTATCAGTTAATTATAGATTGATACATAAAAATATAAAAGATGATTAAAATAAAAGATTTAGTAAAAATATATAGAACAGAAGAAGTAGAAACTACAGCATTAAATAAACTGAGTTTAGAAGTAAAAGAAGGAGAGTTTATTTCAATAATGGGAGCTTCTGGTTGTGGAAAATCAACATTATTAAATATAATAGGTTTATTAGATACTCCAGATGATGGTAGCTATGTATTTGATACTACAGAGGTAGCTACATTTAATGAAAAGCAAAGAGCAAGTTTAAGAAAATCAAATATCGGGTTTGTATTTCAAAATTTTAATTTAATAGATGAATTAACTGTTTTTGAGAATGTAGAACTTCCTTTAATTTATAATAAAGTGAAAGCTTCAGAAAGAAAAAAACGTGTTAAAGAAATTTTAGAACGTGTAGGAATAGCACATAGAGCTAAGCATTATCCGTTACAATTATCAGGAGGACAACAACAACGTGTAGCTGTAGCAAGAGCGTTAGTAACAAATCCTAAATTAATATTAGCAGATGAACCAACAGGTAATTTAGATAGTAAAAGTGGAAATGATGTAATGGAGTTATTAACAGAATTACATTCCACTGGAGCAACTATTGTTATGGTAACACACTCTTCTTATGATGCACAATTCTCAACAAGAATCATCACTTTAAAAGATGGAGAAATAGTTTCTCAAAAAACAAATGAACACATAGTAGATGTTTTAGTACAATAAATAATATTTATAAAAGATATTAAAATGAAAAAAATAAGCTTAATTATATTAATAGTTATTGTATTGTTTTCTTGTAAAGAGAATAAAACATCAAATAAAGAAATAGTAGCTAACTCAGTAAATAATAAAATAGAAGAATATTTAAAGCAGCAACAAAAAATTCATGAAATACCAGGAATGGCAGTTGCTGTAATAAAAAATAATGAAACTATTTATAAAGGTTATTTCGGAGTTGAAAACTTAGAAACTAAGAAGAGTGTAGATTCGGAAACAATTTTTCCTGTATACTCGGTAACCAAATTAATAACAGCAACAGTTATATTTAAATTAGTTGAAGATGGAAAAATAAAATTGAACGATACCATTGATACTTATATAGATAATTTACCATTAAAATGGAGAAATAGATCAATTCAAAACTTGTTAACACATTCTTCTGGTTTACCCGACTTTAGTTTATTAAACGATATGCTAACTGATGAAGAAATGTTGTCAGAAATAAAAAACAAAAAACTACTTTTTAATAAAGGAGAAAAATGGAGATATAATCAAACTAATTATTGGTTTTTAGCAAAAATAATAGAAAAAGTAACCAAAAAAGAGTTTAAAAATTACATTGAAGAAAATCAATTTAAAAATATAAAAAAAGCCTTTATTTCTTCTAATTTTAAAAATAAAGTAATCAATAGAGTAACAAGGTATGACTTTGATAATGAATTAAAAAAATATAAAAACACACCTGTAAATTCAGGAGTTAGAGCACATGCAGCCAATGGTTTAAATATTTCTTTAGATAATTTTATATTATGGAATAAAAAATTTGATAATCAATTATTTATTAAAGATAAAACCAAGCAATTAATGTGGAAACATTTTAATTTCACAAATGATGATAGGATTTTTGCTAACGGTTGGGATTTTTATGATTCAAATAATACAATTTCTTATGGTTTTACAGGAGGCGTACAAACTGGTTTTAGAAAATTTGTTAAAGACGACCTTACAATTATTTTTTTATCAAATGGATATAAATACTACCCGGTACATAACACGATAATTAATCATATAGCAGGATTGGTAGATAAGAATTTATTAGATAAAAGTACTATAGTAAATGAAGAATTAACTAATGTCTTTTTAAATAAACCGATAATAGAAGCCATAGCTTTATATCAAAAGATTAAAAAAGAAAATCTAAATGTAAATTTTGAAACTACCATCAATAGTGTCGGATATGTCTTTTTAAGAAGTAATGATATAGAAAAAGCAATTACAATTTTTAGATTAAATACAAAAGAATACCCGATTTCAGGAAATGTATTTGATAGTTTAGGAGAAGTATATTTTGTAGCAGAAAAATATAGTTTATCCATAGAAAATTACGAGAAAGCAATAGCATTAAATCCTAAAAATGAAAATGCTAAAATGATGTTAGAAAAAATAGAAAAACTAATCACAAAAAAATAAAATTATGTTACAAACGTGGTTTAAAATATTCTTCAGAAATCAACAAAAGAACTGGTTAAATACAGTGATAAATGTGTCAGGATTAACTTTAGGCTTGGCAGGGTTATTAATTATTTTATTATACCTAAAAGAAGAAAACAGTTACAATCAATGGAATCCAAATAAAGATACAGTTTATAGAGTAAATGTAAAACACAGAGCAAACGGAACTTGGCATGTAGCAACAGCAGGGCAATATCATACTTATAAAAGCGATATTCCTGAAGTAGAAGAAACTTTAATGATTGATAATGATTATGTAAGTAGAGTTATTGTTTATGAAAATTTAAACGAGTTTACTAAAAAAGTAACATATACAGAACCTCAATTCTTTAGCTTTTTTCCGTTTGAAATTTTAGAAGGCAGTAAACAAAAGTTTGAAGAAAATAGAAAACATTTAGCAGTTTCTGAAACTTTTGCAAAGCGAATGTTTAAAGAAGAAAAAGCAATTAATAAGATTGTAAAGATTGGAGAAATTGATTATACAATTACTACTGTTTTTAAAGTACCAGGTAATTCTCATATAGAACCAGAAGTGTTAGTCCCTTTTGTAGAGCCCTATGAAGTGAATTGGGGAAACCACAACAATGAAGTTTTTTGTAAAGTAAAAAAGAATACTGATTTAATAGCATTGAAAGAAAAAATGGATGCTATATTAATAGAAAAGGGGTATAAACCAGAAGCTGAAAATGAAGGAATATCATTAGCTGTTTATGAAGAACGTTTTGGTTTTAGAGAGGTTGTATTAGATAAATTAGATACTATTTATTTACATAATACGGCAAAGAGAGCAGGCCCAAGTGGTACTGGTAATTATAAATTATTAATTGTTTTATTAGGGTTATCTATTTTATTAATAGTTATTTCTTGTGTGAATTTTATTAATTTATCTATTGCAACAGCAACACAAAGATCTAAAGAAATAGGTGTTAAAAAAACATTGGGTTCTTCAAAAAAACAATTAATGGCTCAATATGTTTTTGAGATTGTTTTTCAAGGAATTGTATCTTTTATATTTGCTCTTATTTTAGTAGAATTGTTATTGCCATATTTTAACGATTTTATTGGTAAATATATTTCAATACTTCAAATACCTACCATAGGTTTATTGTTTCTAATTATGCTTTTTGTGTCTTTATTTGTAGGAATAATACCAGCAATTTATATAGCTAATTTTAAAGCAGTACAAGTATTAAAAGGAAATGTATCTAAAACTAAAAGAGGAAATTTAGCTCGTAATATAATGCTTGGATTACAGTTTTTAATTTCTGGATTTTTTATCATCAGTATTTTTGTAATAAACTATCAAATACAATTTATGATACATAAAGATTTAGGTTTTTCTAAAGAATCAACTTTGTCTGTAGATGTTTATAATATTGGAGATGGACAGTTTAAGAAGTATAAATTAGTTAGAGATGTGCTTTCTAAAAATGAAAATATTATAGATGTAAGTACAAGTATGTTTATACCAGGTGAAGGGTTTGTTAATGGTACAAATTTTAAATATGTAGAAAAGAATATCAGTTTTAATGGTGCATCTAATTTAGTAGACATAAATTATATTGATTTTGCTAAGATTAAAGTACTTAAAGGAAGAGGCTTTTCAGAAAAATTTGCTTCAGATACGATTAATAGTATTATTATAAATGAAACTGTAGCAAAAAGAATGGGAGTTTATGATAATCCAATAGGTAAAAAAGTAAGAATAGGTTGGATGGATGATGATAGGGCAGATTTAGAAGTTATTGGAATGATACAAGATTATCATTTTGATGGTTTTGATACAGAAATTTCACCAATGTTTATGGTAGCTTGGGAGAGTTTCGATTTTACAAGGAACTGGTTGCCATCTATTCAGTTTAAAATAAAGAATAGCAATATAGAGAAAACAATAACAGAAATAGAGGCATTTTGGCGCGCAAATGTTGATACAAAATACCCTTTTAACTATGAGTTTCTAGATCAGAAATTTGCTAAAACGTATGAAAAATATAAAAAACAACAAACGATGTTTTTAATATTATCCATAATAGTAATTGTAATAGCTTTATTAGGTTTGTTTGCTTTAGCTACATTAACAATTCAACAGCGTTTAAAAGAAGTTGCTATACGTAAAACATTAGGAGCTTCAGTAAAAGAAATAATGTATCAGTTAGTTAAAAGCTTTTTTAGAATAACCATAATTGCTTGTTTATTTTTAATACCAATAGCTTATTATTTTATGCAAAATTGGTTAGATAATTTTGTTTATAAAATAGAGATGCCAATATGGCCCTATTTAATAACACCTTTTATATTGGTTATGTTAGTATTTATAGTAGTAGGTTTAAAAGCTTTTAATGCTACTAAAGTTGATTTAATTAAATATTTAAAATTTGAATAAACTTAAAAGGTTAACACTATTTATTATTCATTTTTTCATATTAAATTGATTTAACTTCAAAGTAAATCAAGGGGTTTAAGCCCCTTGTTAAAGTTTTAATGTAAAATTTTAACTCGAAAATGAGTAATTCTTTCGTTATTCACTTATTTTAAATTAAATAAATAGAAATAGTAACAAAGTAAAAATAGCCTAGTCTTTATTATTGAATTGATATTCTAAAACAAGTCTTTAGACTTCAAAAAACAAATAATCATGAAAACTAAATTAATAACTCTTTTATCGTTTTTACTATTCATAAGTATAGGTTTAAACGCACAAAAAACAATAAAAATAGATGGTAATTTTGATAAAATTATTGTTAGTCCACATATAGAAGCAGTCCTTAAAAAAGGGGATAAAGCAAGTATTGAAATCGAAGATCTTACTGTTTCAGAAGAAAAATTTAAATATGAATTAAAGAATAAAACACTTCAAGTATATTTAGAAGGAGCAAAAACATATACTAAGAATAAAAAAGTTATTATAAATGACAGAGAAAGAAAAATTCCTTTATATAAAAATAGAGTTGCAAAAATAATTATTACTTATACTGATGTTTCAATTTTTTCTTTTAGAGGAGAAGAAAAAATGACATTTCAAACTCCATTAATTCAAGAGGAATGTAAACTTCGTGTTTATGGAAAATCAGAAGTAACAATTAATGCCATTGAGGTAGAAAAATTAAGAGTAGCTATTTATGGAGATAGTTTTTTAGATATAAAAAAAGGGAACATTAATAAACAAAAAATTACGGCTTATGGTGCAAGTACTATAATGGCTTCCAATGTTAATTCTCAGGAAACTAAAATAACTGCATATGGAGATGGAAATTTTCAATTTAATGTTTCTGAAAAATTTAAAGTGAGTTCTTACGGAGAAGCAACTATATTATATAAAGGAGACGCAGAATTGAGAAATGGAATTGTTATAGGAGAATCAACTATACGAAGAATGAATTAAGAAAAAAACATTTTAAAATAAGTAAAAAAGGGTCTCTAAAAAGAGATCCTTTTTTACTTATTAATTTTAATAATATTCGATCTAATTTTTTTAACATATTATAATTAGATTAACGTAAATTGCGCTTCTTTTTTAATTTGATTTTATGAATAATATTTGTGGATTAGATTTTGGAACTTCTAATACAATTAGTACAGTATATCAAAACGGGAGTACAGTAATGGTTCCTTTTGAAGGTAATAAATCATTACCAAGTTGTGTCTTTTTCCCTTTCAAAGAAATAGACAATCCTATTTATGGAGATGTAGCTACTAATACTTATGTAAATAACGGTTATGGTAGATATATGAAAAGTTTTAAAAGAATTCTTGGAACTCCTTTTTTTGATCAAGGAACTAATTTAAAACCAGGAAAAAATATTCTTTTTCATGACATTATAGTCGATTTTTTAAAACACGTTAAAAACAAAACAGAGGCGTTCACAAAAAAAGAAACTGATTATGTTGTGGTTGGTAGGCCAGTTCGTCTTTCCGAAGGGGGAAAGAATGATGATAACTCGGGAATACATCAATTAGAATCGATATTAAAAGAAGTAGGATATAAAAACTATTCTTTTTTAGAAGAACCAATAGCTGCAGCATACTATCATAAAAAAAGTTTAGAAAATAAATCATTGGCTATTATAGCTGATTTAGGTGGAGGAACTTGTGATTTTACTATTGTAGAAATTAATAATAATGATCTAAGTATTTTATCAACTTCAGGAGTTTCTATAGGTGGAACAGATTTGGATAGTTATTTTGCGTTAAAAGCTTTTTTTCCAGAGCTAGGCTATAAAAGTGTTGATAAATTTAAAGGTTTAGCATTGCCAGATTCACCATTTAGAAATGCTTCTGATTGGAATAAAATTACAACATCATTGTATACATTTAAAACGGAGATGTTAGTAAAAAAAATGGTTGGTAATGCAAAGTATCCAGAAAAAGTTAGTCAACTTCAAAAATTAGTGACTGATAAAAATGCGCATTCATTATTAGGTGAAATAGAAGACACAAAAATTAAATTATCAGAAACAGAAGGTTTAAACTTTAATAGTAAATTTATTCCTAATGCATCCAATTTAAATATCACTAAAGATCTTTTAGAGAATGCTATAGGGAATAGTGTGCATAAAATTTTAAAAACATCGAGTGAATGTTGTAAACTAGCAGGAGTAGAAGAAAAAACTATTGATTATCTTATTTTAACAGGGGGAACAAGTAAAACGCCTTTTATAAAAGAACTTTTTAAAGAAACTTTTTTGAATGCTAAGTTAATAGAGAATAATTCGATGGATTCTGTTGCTTTAGGTTTATTAGAGAAAGCAAAAATGGATGTTATGTAAATTACTTTCACCTTAAGAAAACTAAAATTTTTGTAAATAAAAGTAGAGGAGTTAAGGAAGTTAGATATGGTATATTAAAATTAAAATTTTATTTATTTTTAGTTTATAAATTATTTGATTCTACTTACTTATTTTTAAACCTAAGAGAACTAGTATAGTACCAAAACAAGCATGTAATGTTATTTGTTCATTTAATAAAAAATAAGATAAAAAATAGCCAAAAACAGGAGTTAAAAACAACCATTTACTAGCCTTTACAGTATCTATTTTTAATAATTTAAGCCACATATTGTTAGCAATAATAGAAATAATAATAGTTAACCATATTAAGGATAAATATAAATTATCATCATATATTATTTCTTTTTTTTTGTAATAATAAGCAATAGGAAAAAGAAATAAACCACCTATTAAATTTTGCCAAGCATTAATAGTTAACTTAGAAAGTTTTAAATCTATTTTTTTATAATAAACACTTCCTAAAGAGTAAGATATCATTCCTATAGCTAATAAAACAATTCCATAAATATTAGATTTAGATTCCTTTAGCTATACCTTTAGGTATTTTTTCTTTTAATAGCCAATTAGATATTAAAATCATTATTACTCCAGCTAATAAGAATCTAATGACAGCTAAAACTAAAGGTTCTACTGATAGGATTCCTATTTTCATTGCAATAGCAGAAGTTGACCACAAAAAAGAAAATGTTAAGCCTAAAATATTTTTTTGTTTCATTTTTTACTTGCTTAAGTCAAATATATAAAATTAAACTTGACTTAAGCAAATAAAAGGTATCTTTGGTATTATGGAAATAGATGATATAAATAAAATAATAGATTTTAATAAAAAATATGCTAGAGTAATAGGAGCATTACAAACTAGTTTTCTTTCTAGCGATTATTCTTTTACAGAAGCACATATTTTAAGTGAATTAAATTTTAAACCAAATTCATCAGCAACCATAATAAATGAACAACTTCATTTAGATGAAGGATACTTGAGTAGAGTTATGAAAAAACTAGAAAAAAATGGTCTTATTCTTAAAAAACAATCATTAAATGATAAAAGAATGTATCTGTTAAGTTTAACAGATAAAGGAAAAATAGTATATAAAAAACTAAATAAATTATCATCAGATTTAGTAATAGAAAGTACTGATCATTTAAATGATAATGAGAAAAAAGAATTGGCATCTCTTTTAGAAAAAGTAAAAAAACTTATTTTAAAATGAAACAGTCCTTTTGAAATTAAAAAAACTGTTTCATTTATGAGTTCAATCTAAGGTTTATTATAAAGCCTATTTCCAATGAATGTTAATAACACCTATTCTTTCTTAATAAGAGAAGTAAGTTGATTAAAAATATAAAGGAATCAAACTTTTTAATTTTTCTAATGTTTCTGTTACGGTTAAATCACTCATTCCACCAGAAGCATTGGCATGACCACCTCCATTAAAATGCTCTGCCGCTAAAATATTTACTGGATTTTCAGCACCTTTAGATCGAAAAGAAATTTTCATAATACCATCACGCTCTGTAAAAACAATAGCTGCTTTCATTCCTTTTATAGATAATATTAAATTTGCTAAACCATCAGTATCTCCTTTTATATATTTGTATTCAGCTAGTTCTTCTTTAGATAAAGAAATAATACCTACATGATGCTTATATAAAATTTCTAGTTTTTTACTCATAGCATATCCTTGCAATCGTAAACGACTTTCTGTATTATTATCACTTAATTTTTCGTGAATTAAGTGATGTTGTACACCAGCAGCTAAAATTTTAGCGAGGACTTCATGTGTTCTTGGTTTCACAGAATTAAAACGAAAACTCCCTGTATCTGTTAAAATGCCCAAATATAATGGAGTACCAATTTTTTCATCTAATAAATCGATATGACCAGATTGTTCAATTAATTCTATAATTAATTCGGAAGTAGAGCAAACATTAGTTTCAGAAACAGTTATCTCAGGGAAATCCTCAGGATTCAAATGATGATCTATCATTATTTTCTTAGAGGTAGTCTCTTTCAGTAATACTTCCATATCTGGACCTAAACGATTGGTAGCATTATAATCTAAGCAAAAAATTAAATCTGCATTTTTCATTTCCTTTTTTACTTGTTCAGGATTTTCATCCATTAAAAGAATAGGAGAGGTGTTTAACCAATATAAAAAATCAGGTGCTTTATCTGGGTGACAAACAATTGCTTTTTTTCCTAATTTTTCTATAAAATACAATAAACCTAAAGATGAACCAATAGAATCACCATCTGCTGATCTGTGTGCAGTAATAACAATATGTGAGGCGGCTAAAATTTCTGTTTCAATTTTTTTGTAAATATTCATGTATTTATTTTGAGTTTAAGTCTTTCGCTTTTGAGCGAATATTTTAGTTGTTTTCAGAAGTTAAAGAATTCAGGAGTTAAGAAGTTATTCTCAACATTTTGATAACTTCTTTTAACCACTCTAATTCTTAACTTCCTCTTTTTAATAAATATCTCTAATCGCCTTTAGGCGAAAAGGATTCCTTCAGATTTTGCTGATGGTAGTTTATCGAAATAAAAAATCAGATATTAAATAATTAATATCTGATTTATGTATAAGGAATAATTTCTATTTTTTATTTTCTATCCACTCACGAGCATTTACAAAAGCTTCTAACCAAGGAGAAACTTCATCTTGCCTATCTAGAGGATAATTTGCCCAGTTCCATTGGAATGTAGAACGTTCAATATGTGGCATCGTTACTAAATGACGTCCCGTTTTATCACACATCATAGCGGTATTAAAGTCAGATCCGTTTGGGTTATTAGGATATCCTTCATAACCATATTTAGCGACAATATCATAATTTTCTTCAGCTTCAGGTAAACTAAATTTACCTTCACCATGAGAAATCCAAACTCCTAATTCTGTTCCAGCTAAAGAAGATAACATAATAGAATTATTTTCTTGAATCTTTACAGAAGTAAATGAACTTTCATGTTTTTTAGAATCATTGTGTACTAATTTTCCGTGCACTTTATGATCTGGATTAATTAAATCTAATTCCATCCATAATTGCGCTCCATTACAAATTCCAACAGATAAAGTATCTTCCCTATTAAAGAAATTCTTTAAAGCAGTATTTGCTTTTTCATTATATAAAAATGCTCCGGCCCAACCTTTAGCAGAACCTAAAACATCTGAATTAGAGAAACCACCAACAGCACCAATAAATTGAATATCTTCTAAAGTTTCACGACCAGAAATTAAATCGGTCATATGAACATCTTTTACATCAAAACCAGCTAAATACATAGCATTTGCCATTTCTCGTTCAGAATTTGAACCTTTTTCACGAATAATGGCAGCTTTTGGTTTATCAACAGTACTAGAAGTAACAATGTCTTTTAATTTACCTGTAAAATGAGTTGGGAAAGTGTATTTTAAAGGTTGATTTTTATAATTATCAAAACGATCTTTAGCTAAATCATTAGCAGTTTGTTTTTGATCTAATAAGTAAGAGGTTTTATACCAAGTATCTCTTAATTCTGAAACTGATAATGCAAAAACATCCGTTCCATTTTTAATATTCAATCTATCAGATTCAGTAACTGTACCGATATTAAAAAATTCTACATTGTTTTTAGCTAAAAGAACTTCTACTGAAGGATCTGCTTGAAAAACAATACCTGAATTTTCAGCAAATAATAATTTAATGCTATCTTCTTCTTTTAAATTTGTAAAATCTAAGTTAGCACCAATATTTACATCAGCAAAACACAATTCTAATAAAGTAGTAATTAAACCACCAGAAGCTACATCATGTCCGGCAGTAATTTTTCCTTCTTTAATTAAATCTTGTATGGTATTAAAAGTGTTTTTAACGAAATCAGTATTTTTAATATTAGGAGCTTCATTTCCAATGGTATTTAAAACCTGATGAAAAGAACTTCCTCCTAATTTAAACTCGTCTTGAGAAAGATTAATATAATAAATATTTCCTCCATTCAATTGTAATAAAGGCTCTACAACTTTAGAAATTTCATTACAATTTGCAGCGGCAGAAATAATTACTGTTCCAGGAGAAATAACTTCTTCATTGGCATATTTCTGCTTCATAGAAAGAGAATCTTTACCCGTTGGTACATTAATACCCAGATCTATAGCAAATTCAGAAATTGCTTTAACAGCTTTATATAAACGAGCATCTTCTCCTTCGTTTTTACAAGGCCACATCCAGTTTGCAGATAAAGAAACAGATTGTAAACCATCTTTTAATGGTGCCCAAACAATGTTTGTTAAGGCTTCTGCAATTGAGTTTTTACTTCCAGCTTCAGGATCAATTAATCCTGAAATAGGAGAGTGGCCAATAGAAGTAGCAATCCCTTCTTTACCATTATAATCTAATGCCATAACACCGACATTATTTAATGGGATTTGTAAAGGTCCAACACATTGTTGTTTAGCAACTTTACCACCAACACAACGATCTACTTTGTTGGTTAACCAATCTTTACAAGCAACAGATTCTAATTGTAATACTTGCTTTAAATAGATTTGTAAATTTTTAGTTTTATATCTTGAATTCTTATATTTTCTAAGAATGGTTGCATCTTTTAAAACGGTTTTAGGAGAACTACCAAACATGTCTTCTAAAGCTAAATCCATAGGTTTATCACCTTTCGTTTTAGATTCGAAAGTAAATCGATCATTTCCTGTAACGTCACCTACCGTATAAATAGGAGAACGTTCACGTTCTGCTATTTTTTGTAAAGTATCTAAATGTTTTTCAGCAATCACCAATCCCATTCTTTCTTGAGATTCGTTTCCTATAATTTCTTTATTAGATAGGGTAGGGTCACCAACAGGTAATTTATCTAAATCAATTTTACCACCCGTATCTTCTACTAATTCAGATAAACAATTTAAATGTCCACCCGCACCATGATCATGAATAGAAACAATAAAGTTTTCTTCACTTTCTACCATTCCACGTACTGCATTCGCAGCACGTTTCTGCATTTCTGGATTAGAACGTTGTACCGCATTTAATTCGATACCAGATTCAAACTCACCAGTATCAGCAGATGAAACAGCAGCTCCACCCATTCCAATTCTATAGTTTTCACCACCAAGAATTACAATTTTATCACCTTCTTTAGGGGTATCCTTTAAAGCTTGATCTGATTTTCCATAACCAATTCCACCAGCTTGCATAATTACTTTATCGTATCCTAATTTTCTTGCTTTAGATGTGCTTGAAGAAGAGTTTTCTTCATGCTCAAAAGTTAATACAGATCCACAAATTAAAGGTTGACCAAATTTATTTCCAAAATCGGAAGCTCCGTTAGAAGCTTTTATTAGAATATCCATTGGAGTTTGATATAACCATTCTCTTGCTTCAAACTTTTGTTCCCAAGGTCTGTTTTCTTCTAAACGAGAATAAGAAGTCATGTAAACAGCAGTACCTGCTAAAGGTAAAGATCCTTTTCCTCCGGCAAGTCTATCTCTAATTTCTCCACCAGAACCTGTTGCAGCACCATTAAATGGCTCAACTGTAGTAGGAAAGTTATGTGTTTCTGCTTTTAATGAAATTACAGATTCAAATTCTTTAGTTTCATAAAAATCTGGTTTATCAGCACTTTTAGGAGCAAATTGATCAACTTTAGGTCCTTCTATAAAAGCTACATTATCTTTATATGCAGAAACAATACCGTTTGGGTGTTGTTTTGATGTTTCTTTAATTAATTTAAATAAAGAAGTAGGCATTTCTTCTCCATCTATAATAAAAGTTCCATTAAATATTTTATGACGACAATGTTCTGAGTTTACTTGAGAAAACCCAAAAACTTCAGAATCTGTTAACTTTCGTCCTATTTTAGTAGCAACCTCTTCTAAATATTCAACTTCTTCAGTACTTAGAGCTAAACCTTCTTTTTCATTATAAGCATGTATATCTTCAATTTCTAAAATAGGTTCAGGTTGAACATCTATTATAAAACTATCTTGATTTAAACCATTAAATTTTTGAGAAATCATTGGGTCAAAATCAGAGAAATCTTCATTAACAGATTCAAATTCTTCTATTCTTAGAATATCAGAAATTCCCATATTTTGAGTAATTTCAACAGCATTTGTACTCCATGGAGTAATCATAGCAGCTCTTGGTCCAATAAAAAAAGCGTCTAAAGACACTGAATTTATTTTTTCTTGATTACCAAATAACCAAGTTAGCTTTGAAATAGTTTCTGTTGATAATTCTTTTGTTGTTTGAATAGCAAATATTTTACTATTTATGTTTCCAAAGAAATGAATCATTATATATTGGTTTGTGTGTTGTTAATTTGCAAATTTACTTTTTTGCTGGTAATAGGGTATAAAAAAACTCGCAAAATATTGCGAGTTTTTTGTAATTTATTAACAATGTGTTTTATTTAGTAAGTTTTATAAAATCATTATCTATATACATTTCATTTTCAAACCTTTTGATTTTAAGACCATCGATTCTTTCTGAATTGTTAAATGTAATATTTGAAGATCTAGTAGATACACCTCTAATATCATCTAAAGCAGCTTTTAAAACAACTTCATTTTCATCTCCAAAAGGTAAGATATTATCCCAAGCTCTAAATTCCTCTACTAAAATATTTGGTTCAAAACCTTCATTATAATCACTTTGTCCTAAATTATTGTAAATTTGAAAAACAATTGGTTGCATTGCATTTTTGTGATCTTTACTAGCTGAGTTAGCGTCTGTAAAATCACTAGATGGAGAATCATATAAAGTGATAGAACCTTCATTTTTACCTGTTGTTTTTGTACCCACAACTTTAACTTCTATAAAAGGCCTTAATCCATTAATGATCATTTCACTTGCAGAAGCTGTGCTGCTAGAAGCTAACACATATAGTCTACTAATACCACTTAATCTATTAATAGGTTGTGTACCTGTATTGTCACCTGCACTATTGTAAACATTTAAACTACTAAAGAAAGGAGCTCTTGCATTCCTATCTGTATGTTTAGAGTTATATCTTAATTCAGCAAAAGTAGTATTTGTATCAGCTCCGTCATGTATCATACTAGCTAAATAAGCAGAAGTTAAAACAGATCCACCTCCATTAATCCTTAAATCTAAAACTAGTTCTTGTACACCAGCTCCTTTTAATTGACCAAAAGCAGCATTTAATTCGTCATTAAAAGAGCTTCTAAAACCATTATAAACTATATATCCAACTTTTTTACCTGCAACATTATCAAAAGTTTTTATTAAATGTATTGGGTTGTCAGCTACAACATCTTGCGTTATTGTTTTATCTTCTTTAGCGGTAATACCATCTTTTTCAGAAAAGTTGAATAAAGCAGTTTCTTTTCTATAGTCTTCTAATACTGTTTGATAATTATCAATGGTCATAATAGTATTATTAATACCATGAATAATATCCCCTCTTTTAAATCCAGCATTATCAGCAGGAGAGTTTTCAGATACATGTTGAATATACATGATGATATTATCTGTATTGTTAACTCTAACTAATGAAGGTCTAAACCCAAAAGATTTAGATATTCCTTGAAAAGATTGTTGCTGGGCAACGTAATCTTCAATAAACCAAGAAAAATCATCATCAGCGTGTTTTAAGCTACTAAACAATTCTTGTGGAGTAGCAAAACCATTTAAGTATTCATAATAACTATTAGTGTTGTCATCTTTAGAGTTAGCTAAGTTAGGTACGCTTTCTTGCCAGTTGTACCAACTGTTCATAGCTTTCCACGTAAAATCATTAACCTTATTATTTAAAGTTACAGCATTTCCGTCTCCATTTCCGTTTCCATTGTCAACAACTTCATCTTTACTACAAGATAAAAAAGCTAGGACAAAAGACAATAATAAAACTTTCCTCATTTTAATAATATATATGTTATTTTTATGTTAAAAGTCAAATCTAGTAAAAAAAAATAAAGCCTAGTATTTATTTATCATTTTTTTGTGAAATATGATCTTTTTGCTCTTTATTTTTATTAATAAATTTATTATTTCAGGAAAACATTACTTATTTATTACTTTTTCGAGGTATTCTATCTCTTCCTATTTTCCCTTTCTTAATAGCTTTGTAGTTTTCATAACAGTTAAGCACAGCTTCAATCATTTGTAGATCACTTGCTTTTTTTATAAAATATTCAGAATAGTTACAATCGGTTAGTAATTTTGTTAATTGTTGTTTATCCATTTCTAAATACTCCATCATAACTTCTCTATCGAATTTACCTGCAAGCATTTTACGTAAATTATCTTCCTTTTTTAGTTTTTGAAGTTTTTTAAGTTGCTTTGGTTTTTTTCCAAATAAACTATAAACAAGGTCTACAGGATTTAAAAGTTTGGCTATAGGTGAGGAAGAGATTCTTTGAGGTTTACCAACTTCATAGGTTTGTGGTAAACCATTTAAGTGAATTCTTGTAAAACGATCTTTAGGTACTTGTTTAACATCAACCTCTAGTATACCAATTAATTTCGTGGATTTAATAATTATTTCTTTTACTTCTTCTGGTTTTTCATTTAAAGCTATAACTAATTCATTACCTTTTAATAGATCATTGGTTACTTTTAGTTTAATAGACTCAAAACCAAGATAGGAGACTAGTACAGTGTCATTAGTTTTTGTTATTAATTCAAAAAGACCCTTCTCATTTGTTATGGTTCCAATAACAGAGTTTAGATTTAAAATATGCGCGGCACTTAAAGGTTTTTTTGTCTCAGCATGAATTACTTGCCCTTTCAATTTTTTGTCTTGTGATGAAACTAATATTGTACAAAATAAAAGTACTAAAATGAAAATATTCTTACGCATAATGCAATAATACGGATATTTAGAATGATTACAGTTAATTATATGTGAAAGAAGTTTCTGTTTGTTTTCTTTGGTAGGATAAAGGGAAAGACCAGTTTATAATTTTAATGAGATATAAGTTTTTATTATAGAATTTAAGGAAGGGAAAATTCGTTGAATTCTATAATACTTTATTTAGAGATATGATTTTTGATTAAATACCACTACAAAACGGTTTATTCATGCAAATAAAACCAGTGGGTAATGGTTGGTAATCAATACAGGTAATATATATCCAGCCTCCATTAATAGATTTTTGCTGATTGATTATTAATTTTATAAAAAAACAAAATCATTTCTATTGCATTTGAATTTAGATAGTATAAATATTTGAATTTTTAGGGAAAGAATTTGAAATAGTTTAAATAAAAAAACCATAAACAACTAGTAATTTGTTGTTTATGGTTTTTAAAAGTGCACATAACAGGAGTTGAACCTGCACGTTCTTACGAACACAAGCCCCTCAAGCCTGCGCGTCTACCAATTCCGCCATATGTGCTTAAATAAAAAAAGTTAAGTTTATTAAAACTTAACTTTTTGTGACCGGGCTGGGGCTCGAACCCAGGACCCTCTCCTTCAAAGGGAGATGCTCTACCAACTGAGCTACCAGGTCATTTTAATTTCCTTGAAAGCGGTTGCAAATATATGTCGGTTTTTTTAATTGTGAAAGTATTTTTTCATGTTTTTTTAATGATATTTGTAGTCTTAATTATAAAGTAATGAAAATAATACTATTAGGGTATATGGCAAGTGGAAAATCTACTGTTGGTAGACAAGTTTCTTTAGAATTAGCAATTCCGCACATAGATTTAGATGATTACATTGAAAAGAAATTAAAAAAATCAATTAGCGATATTTTTAAAGATGAAGGAGAGATCTTTTTTAGATTAAAAGAAAACGAATATTTAAAAGAGTTATTAAATAACGAAGATAATTTTGTGTTGTCTTTGGGAGGAGGAACTCCTTGTTATGCAAATAATATGGAATTAATAATTGATTCTAAAAACAATAAATCTTTTTACTTAAAAAACTCATTATCAATAATTTACAATAGGCTAATTAAAGAAAAGGATGAAAGACCTATTGTGGCTAGAATTTCGAAAGAAGAATTAAAAGAATTCATTGCTAAACACTTGTTTGAGCGAAGTTTTTTTTATGAAAAAGCATCCTATAAAATAAATGGAAATGACAGGAGCCTGAATGAAATTTCTATGGAAATTTCAAATTATTTTAAATAAGCTATAATTTCATCTTGTTTAAAGTCAACAACAACATGTTCTCTAATAGAGGTTGAAAGTGATATCCCTTTAAAGTCAGCTTTTACTGGATATTTCTTATGGTTTCTATTTACGAGTACAGCAGTTTTAAATTTTTTTATAGGAACTTCTAAAAAATGTTTAATAGCGTAAATTAAAGTAGTACCAGAATGTAATACATCATCAACTAAAACTAAAGATTTATTTTGATAATCTTTGGGAGCTAAGTCTGTATGAACAGTTTCTAAAGGTGCTTTTTTGTTAATTTTTACTTTACAAATTGAGATTTTCATTTCTGAAATTTCTTCTAATATTGTTGCGATTTTTTGAGCTAAGAAATACCCATTATCAGCTATACCAGCTATAATTATTTCTTTTTCTTCATAATTAACTTCATATATTTGATAGGCTATTCTTCTTATTTTGTTTAAAACTTCTGTGTTGTTTAAAATAATATTATCAATCATACTGCAAATTTAAACATCTTCTTCATTTGTATCATAATAATCTTCAATATCTCTTCTATCTTTTTTAGTAGGTCTACCTGTACCTTTTTTTCTATAGTAATCTTTGGCTAATTTTAATAATTCTGTTTTTTCAAATTCTTCTTTAGGGGTTATATCTTTTCTATACAGATAAAGAAGTTTAGCGCCAACTCTATTGTCTGGAATTCCTAAAACTTCTATTTTATAATTTATTTGATTTTTTCTCACTAAAATTATCTCCCCTCCATAAATTTCTCGTGAAGGTTTTAAGCTAATATCATTTATTTTAACTTGTCCCTTTTTACAAGCATTTGTACCTAAACTCCTTGTTTTAAATAATCTAATGCACCATAAATATTTGTCTATTCTCATACAAAAAGTTAATTTTTAATTGATTACTTTTTACAAAGGTATAAAAATGGTAAATTGCAAGCCAAAATAAAAATTAATGGTAAAGTTTAAATACATTTTATTATTGAGTATACTAACATTGTTAGTGTATTCTTGTGGAGATGATGGAGTACCTGGTTCAACAATTGACCCCAATTTTGATCATGCTGCTCAGGCAGTTAAAGATAATGATTCATTGGTCTTATTTTTAAAAAATCATTATTATGATTTAAGTACAAGTACGGTAAAGCCTTTAGAGACAGGTAAAACACCTCTTTATGAAGATACAAAATTAGTTACTCAAAATATTACAGAAAATATTAACGATAATGATGTTGATTATAAATTATATGCATACATAGCAACAAATGGAACTTCTCCTAAAGGGAATCCTACGGTAGTTGATTCTGTTTTAGTTAATTATTCTGGGCAAAAAATATTAAATACAACAACAATAAGTGCTACTACATTTGATAGTAATGTTAATACCTGGTTTGTTTTAGGTGGAGGAGTTATTAGAGGTTGGACGTATGGTATAACTAATTTATTAGGTGGAGTAAACAACACAATGGTTAATGAACCACTTAGTTTTTCAGGAACAGGAAAAGGGGTTTTATTCTTACCTTCTGGTTTGGCTTATAGAAATGTTGGTACAGGTTCAACTATTTTGCCTAATGAAATTTTAATGTTTTATGTAGAGTTGAATGATATTATTGTAGACACTGATTCAGATTTAGATGGTGTTCCTTCAATTTTAGAAGATCTTGATAAAGATGGTAAACCATGGAATGATGATACAGATGAAGATGGAACTCCTAATTTTTTAGATACAGATGATGATGGAGATTTAATTTTATCAATTAGGGAAGATGCGAATGAGGATGGTAACCCTGCTAATGATTTTAGTGATCCAGATAATACTAGCTTACCTGATTATTTGAATAAAGTTATTAGAAAATCAAATAGATAAGAAGTAAAAAAGAAATAAAAAAAGCAAGGATAATAAAATATTATCCTTGCTTTTTTTATTGAATAATATTCTGTGTTATTCTAAATAAACTAGCAGTTGAATTCATAGCGTAAAAATAAGTGTTTATTGATTTTATTTTTGTTTCAATTAGTTTTACTTCTCTATAATTTATTCTAAATAAAGAACCTTCTCCAAGTGTAAATTTTCTTTCTTCTGCTTTTACAATTTGTAAATAGTTACTTATTAAATCGTTTAATAAGTTGTTTTGTTTTTTATAGGAAGCTATCTCGTTTAAAGTAGCATTTATTTTGTTTTGTAGTTTTACTTTATTTGATGAAATTACAAAATCTATATCCTGTATTTTTAGTTTAGCTAATTTTAACTCAGAACGTTCTTTTCTTAAAAATATAGGGATACTAATATTTAAACCTGCTTTATAATTATTGGTGTCAAAATCTACAATGTTTTTATATTTAGATGTTAAAAAGTTGTATTCAAGATCTATTTTAGGTAAAATATTATTGATTTTTAAACGCTTATCTATCTTTAGTTGTTCTTTTTTTAATTGTAATGATTGAACTTTAGGATTGTTTTCAATGTTCGCTTTAATTGTTTTGTTTGTGTTAATATTTAATACGAGATCTATTTTAGCATTTGTTTTTAAATCTGGAAGCATGTTGTTTTCTAATTCTAAAGGAATATTGTTTGTAATCCATAAGTAATTAGATAAATTTAATTTAGATTTTATATATTTTATATCTGATTTTTCTAAATCTAATAATCTGTTTTTTAGATTGATGTTAGCTTCCAAAGTATCTATTGCTGGTTTATCACCTTCTAAAAAGCTTTTTTTAACATTATTAAGTCTGTCTGTTGCGTTTTTTACAAAACTCACATATGTTTGCTTTATTTGATAACTTTTAAGCCAGTTTAAATAGACTATTATAGATTCGTAAAAAATATCATTAATTAACAATTGTTGGTCAGCTTTTGCTTGTTGCGTATATATTTTGGCTTTTTTTAGGGTAGCCATTCTTTTGTTTGTTAATAATCCTTTTGCCAACGAAATTGAAATTCCAGCACTGTACAGTCCATTATCTGGAACATTGAATTCTGGATTTAAAAATGTTCCTGAATTATTTTCATAATTGGCTTTTAACTGAATTCCATACCAAGTAGGGATTTTAAAAGAAGTATTTAGTTTATCATAGTATGTTGTTTTTTTAAACTTCTTTCGATTGTAATCTACTTCAATTTTAGGATCGAAAGCACCTCTAGCCTTTAATAGTTTAATTTCACTTTCTGTAGTTTTTAATCTGGCTTGTTTTACAATAGGATGGTATTTTTTTACATACCCTAAGTATTCAGAAAGAGTTAATATATTTTCATTCTCTACTTGTGCATATGAAATCATATTTACAAGTAGAAGTAGTGTAAAAAATATCTTTTTCATTATTTTTTCTTTTTAGAATCTGTTTTTTTTGTGTTTGGCTGATAAAAGTTAGGAGGGAAACTGTTTATTTGTCTCCATAACTCAAACCAAATAGGTACATTATCTAATAAAGCAATTGTTTTTGCTCCAGATCCTACACGAATAGCTGTAGGCCATGGCTCAGTATCTTTATTAGGTGCTAGTAGTACTCTATACATTCCATTGTCACTTATAAAATTTTCAATAGCAACTACTTTTGCGCCATAAGTACCATAAGATACATTTGGCCACCCACTAAAAACAATAGCAGGCCAACCGTCAAATTGTACACGTACGTCTTCATCTTTGTGTACTAAAGGTAAATCGATAGGTCTAACAAACATTTCTACAGCTAACTCATAATTGGCAGGCATAATTCCTACTAATTGTTCGCCTTCTTTAAAGGTTTCTCCAATACCTGATTTTATAGCTTTGTTTATGTAACCATCTTGTGGTGCAGTTATGTATAGTAAACTATTTCTTTTGGTATAATTGGCAACACTTGTTTCTAATTTAGAAGCTTGTGTTTCAGTTTCTAAAGTCGCAGACTTAGCAGAAAATATATTGCTCTGAGTTTTAGCTAGTTTATCATCGTAACTAGCTCTTAAAGTTGAAATATTTAATTGTGCATTTATAATGTTGTTTTGAGAGGTTAAAAGTTTGTTTTCTTGAGAAATTAACTTAGCGCTCATTTCTTGTAATTTTACTTTTTTCTCCTCAACATCTTTAACGGCTTTTAACCCTTCTTTTTGTAGATTTTCTGTACGTTGGTATTGTATTTTTGCAATTTTATTTTTCGTTCGCACTGCTTCTAAGTCAATGCTATCGCTTTTTACTTTTAAATTTGCTTGTAATAATTTATTTTGTGCTTGTTTCAGTTTTAATTGACGTTCTTTTTTTAATGCTAGTAGTTGTCTTTCTAAAGCGTTTACTTTGCCTTTATAAGCGTTAACAGATAAGTTTTTTGCATCTAATTGATTTTGAGTTCTCTCTGTTAATTTACTGTCAAAATAATCACTTTTAATTTCTGAAATTCGTAATATAGTATCTCCTTTTTTTACAAAATTACCTTCTTGTACAAACCATTCTTCAATTCTTCCAGGAATTTGAGACTGTAATGTTTGTGGTCTTTGATTTGGTTTTAGGGTAGT
>CALISK010000357.1 GCA_938041625.1 uncultured Tenacibaculum sp.
CCCATATCTAGAGCAGCATCCCAAGATGAAATACCTAATTCATTGTATGAATTACTATGAATCATAAACTGCATCATCACAATTCCTGGTACCACTCCACTAGTAACCATATCTGCTAAACTATCTAATTGTTTACCTAATTCTCCTTGCACATGTAACAAACGTGCAAAAAAACCGTCTAAGAAATCGAAGACTATTCCTAAAACTACTAACATAGCAGTAACATAAAAATCGCCTTTAACAGCAAAAATTGTTGCTAAAGTACCACAGAAAAGGTTACCTAGTGTAATAATGTTTGGAATGTGCTTCTTGATGTTCATATTTTTACATTTTATACGAAAGTATGAATATTGATTGTTTTTATGATTAAGAATAAATAAATAGTTTAAAAAAATGCCATTACTAAAAGATCAACTTACGACTACTTTTCCTTTTAAAAACGCTCATATTAATACCATACACAGGTATTTCTTTACAAAGGATAACCCAGATTATACTAGAAAAAGAATTGACACCTGGGATAATGATTTTATTGATTTAGATTTTTTAACAGCAGATTCTTTTTCTTTAGTTGTATTAATTCATGGATTAGAAGGTAGTTCTAAATCTAGCTACATGCTATCTACTGCTAATTACCTAAATAACAAAGGATACGATGTTGTATGCGTAAACTTAAGAAGTTGTAGTGAAGAGGATAATAATTTATTACAAACTTATCATAGTGGAAAAACAGATGATGTCGATTTTATTATTAATCATTTAAACGATAATTATGATTATAAAAACATTATTCTCTGCGGATTTAGTTTGGGTGGTAACTTAACTCTTAAATATTTAGGCGAATACGCAAACAGAATACCCGATACTGTAAAAGGAGGAATTGCTGTTTCTGTTCCTATCGATTTAACTAGTTCTCAGGTAGAATTAAGTAAGTTAAAAAACAAAATGTATAGAAAGGAATTTTTAAGAACATTAAGGTCAAAAATTACTGCAAAGGCTAATAAATTCTCCGATTATAATCCAGATATGAAGCAAATCTTGAAAGCATCCACATTTCGGGATTTTGAAGAATTATATACAGCTCCTGTTTTTGGTTTTGAAAGCCCAGAAGACTATTATAAAAAAGCCAGTAGCAAACCTTTTTTAAATAAAATTATTCATAAAACATTATTAATTAATGCTAAAGATGACACTTTTTTATCTAATGAATGTTACCCTTATGAAATAGCGGAGAACTCTGAAAACTTCTTTTTAATGACTCCTAATTATGGTGGACATGTTGGTTTCGTTTCTTCTTTTAAAAATGAATCTCGTTGGATTGAAACACGAATTGTTAATTTTATTCAGAAACAGTTAAATATCTTCTCTTAAAAAACAATAACCCTAAAAAAGAATTGTTATTTGATAAGTAATTAGGATATTTGTTGGAATTGAAAGATCAAATTTTGAAAAAAAAATTACTCTACTTTTCATTGTTATTTACAATATACTCACATTCTCAATTTAGAAATTATTCAAATGAATTTTTAAATATTGGTGTAGATGCTGCTTCTTTGGGTATGAGTAAAGCAGTTGTAGCTTCAACTAATGATGTAAATTCATCTTATTGGAATCCTGCTGGATTGGTAAATATTGAAGATTATCAAGGAAGTTTAATGCATGCTTCTTATTTTTCTGGTATTGCAACTTATAATTTTGCTTCTTTTGCCATGCCAATAGATAAACAAAGTGCTCTAGCAATTTCTATAATACGTTTTGGTGTTGATGATATTTTAAATACTACTGAATTAATAGATAGTGAAGGAAATATTGATTTTAATAAAGTAAATCTATTTTCTGCTGCCGATTATGCTTTTAATATAGGTTATGCTAAAAAACTACTTTTAGATGGTTTTTCAATTGGAGGAAATGCAAAAATAGTTAGACGAATTATTGGAGATTTTGCTACTTCTTGGGGATTTGGCTTTGATTTAGGTATTCAATTTGAAAAGAATGGTTGGAAATTCGGAGCAATGGCTAGAGATATTACTACTACATTTAATACCTGGGCTATTAATGAATCGGAATTCGAGAAAATAAAAAATGCAATTCCTGGTCAAAATCAAGAATTACCTGAAACTACAGAAATTACAAAACCAAAATTACAAGTTGGAGCTGCCAAAAATTTTAAAATTGGTAGGTATTTTAATTTACTAACAGAAATAGATTTAAATATGCGCTTTGCAGAGACAAACGATCTTATTTCTTCTTCTTTTTTAAGTATAGATCCTGCTTTCGGCTTTCAATTAGATTATGATGAAATTGTTTTTTTAAGATTAGGTGCTGGTAACTTTCAAAATACAATAGAGTTTGATAATAGTACATCAATCTCTGTACAACCAAATTTTGGTTTAGGTTTTAAATATAAAGGTATTCAAGTAGATTATGCCTTAACAAACATAGGGAGTGTTGGAAATGCATTATTTTCAAATGTTTTTTCTATTAAATTCGATTATAGTTTTTACAGATAATTATGAATATAAAGTCACTTATTACAGTATTCACTTTCCTTTTATCTTTTATTGGATATTCTCAGAACGTTCAACTATCTGCATATTCAGAAATAAGTATTATTACTTCTGGTCCGGGTAACAATTTATATGAAAAATTTGGGCATACCGCTATTCGAGTAAAAGACCCAGTTTTAAATATCGATTTGTTATATAATTATGGTATTTTCGATTTTAATGACCCTAACTTTTACATGAATTTTGTAAAAGGTTTCATGAATTATAAACTTGCCAAATATCCTTTTCATTATGCTTTAAAGGATGCTAATAATGACCAAAGATGGGTAAAACAACAACTTTTAAATCTTAGTGATAAAGAAAAAAATGAATTTTTCTATTTTTTAGAAAATAATGCAAAACCTTCGAATGCAAATTATCTATATGATCCTTTCTTTGATAATTGTTCTACAAGGCCTAAAGATATTATTCAAAAAATATTTGGTAAAAACTTAATTATTAATGAGAATGCTATAAAAACTACCAAATCTTTACGAACTTTAATGAACGAAAAAATTCATTCGAATACTTGGGGTAGTTTTGGAATTAATATTGCTTTAGGAAGTCGTTTAGATAAAACTGCATCTGTAAACGAACATGCATACCTACCTGAATTTTTATTTAAAATATTAAAAAATTCTAAAATAAAAAGAGAACAAAACGAAGTAAACTTAATAAAGAGAACAATTAACTTACTAGATTACAAAACTAAAATAGCAAAAGCAGATACATTTAATCCTCTAACAGTATTTACAATTTTATTATTAATTTCATTGTTTATTACTTACAAAGACTATAAAAATAAAAGAAGATCTAAAATATTAGATTTTGTAATTTTTGTTTCAACAGGTTTAGTTGGTTTATTAATTGTGTTTTTATGGTTTTTTACAAATCATTCAACTGCTCCTAATAACTTTAATTTTTTATGGGCATTAGCTCCTAATTTTTTTATAGCTTTTATTATTTTGAAAAAACAATTAAAAAGCTGGTTTAAAAATTATATTCTTGTATTATTAATTTTAATTTCACTAATACCAATAGTATCAATAATTGGAATTCAAAAATTCACATATCCTTTAATTCCTATATTTATATTATTATTTACAAGATATCTTTTTCTATTTAATCATATACAAAAAAAAGAAGCTTAAGTAATTTTCACACTTAAACCTCTTTAGTTTTTATTCTTTTTTATTTCTTAAGGAAGCACTTCAAAAACAATAAATTGATTTAACTGTTTACCAAATGCACTAAAGTTATTATCTGCAACAACTACTAAAGATAAATTCCCATTAGCTAATCTAGGGCCAAAAGTAATTCCTTCAATATTATCAACAATCTTAGCTGAATTTCCTCCAGGAATACTTGACAGTTCGTTTCTTATTGTTTCAAAATCGAATAATAGTGTTTTCTCTACTTTCTTATAAGAAGCTCCTTTCAAACTTTCTATCTCAGAAACATCTGTTGCATTTGTAGCATCTATTTTATAAATCTTCACATTATTTCCTCCATCATCGGCACCAGTTGTAAAAGAACGTTCTAAAGCTAAAAATTTATTAGTATCGTACTCTAAAATTTCAACCAATCCATTTACTGTAAAGTTAAATCCACTACCTATTATTTCTCTTGTTACCTTATCTAATTCGTAAGCTAACTGTTTTTCAAACTTCCCTGTAGATTTATTTATATAAGTAATTCTTACAGGAGAATCTGTATCATTAGCAAAAATAGGCTCTTGCCCGTCTTCTTTTAACGGTAACTCCATTCCTACCCAATATCCTTTACCATTAAAACTTAATGATAAACTTTCAAAAACACCATTATGTCTTGGTCCTTTATCATTAGAAGTACCTACTTCAAAGATTGAAGGAATGATAAAACTCTTTTTAAAGCTTCCTTCTAAAGAAGCTTCTCTTACAAAAGGATTTTCTTTACTATTAATGTTTCCTTCACTAGACCATATTATACTGTTTAATGAAGTATCTATTCTTAATGACTCTGGATCTATAGGAGAAGAAAAAGGAGTATTATTGGTATCTAATAATTCAATTTGTGAAGTTATTTTTATATCGGAAAAACTGCTCTCATTAAATGTTAAATCTGCAGTATATACACGAATTGGTGAATTGGGATCATCACTTATTAAATAAAATTGATCATTTGCATAATCAATACTAGACAATCCTCCTATCAAATTATTTTCAAGTTTTATGTCATCTGGAATTACTTTTTCTCCTATAAACTTAAGAGAAGTTATAGTTGTAGAAGACATCTCTTCAGAATTTTTATCACAACTATAGAAGCTAAAAGCAAGCATTGACAATACAAAAAAAGTTTTTCTCATTTTAAAAGTTTTATGATTTCGACAAATAAATAAAACTAACTTTAATCTATCGTTATCTATACTTCTTCTTTTGTTTAATTTTTTTCTGAATATTAAGATTAAACTTAATATTCAGAAAAAAATATTAACTATTTATAATTGAAAAGTTCCTATAACTCCAACACTTGAAAGTGAAGATCCATCATTAGAAATATTAGAATAATACAGTTGAAATAAAGTTTTCTCATCTATATTGTAACCTATAGAAGGTCTAAGAAATACTCCATTATTAGGATTCTCTCTTATTGCAATAGCATAACCTGCGTCTGCTCCCAATAAAAACTTATCAAATACATTTAACCTAGCAGCTAAAAAAACTGGGACGTAATCTGCGATACTATTTATATAATTTAAAACTGATACTGAAGGTCCAACTTTAAGATTATCTGTTATATGAAATAAGTAATTTGCTTCTAAACCTACAGAAAAAGTGGAAGAACCTGAATCATCATTTATAGTTGATCCTATACTAAATCCTAAGTTAAATTTACCTTGTGCATTTGAATAAAGAAAGTTTAAAGATATTAAAGCTAAAGTGAGTAATATTTCTCTCATAATTTTAAGTTTACATTGTTTTTAATAGGCTATTAAAGATAACGTATTTATTATACAATAAATAGCACTGTAATCTAAAAACTTTGAATAGCCAAAATGTAACTTTGTAAGCCAAAACCAGAGATTACTCCTTTTGCATTTTTAGCTATAAAACTAGTATGTCTAAATTTTTCACGAGCATGTACATTTGAAATATGCACTTCAACAACTGGCGTTTTAATTGCCTTAACAGCATCTCCTATAGCTACAGAAGTATGAGTGTATGCTGCTGCATTTAATATAATACCATCATAATTAAAACCTACTTCATGAAGTTTATTAATAATCTCTCCCTCTAAATTAGATTGATAATATTCAAGTTCAATGTTTTTAAATTTTTCCTTTAAACTTTCATAAAAAACTTCAAAAGATCTATTACCATATACGTCTGGCTCTCTTTTACCTAAAAGATTTAAATTTGGACCATTAATAATAATTAGTTTCATAGAAAAGTATTAATAAACATTACTGTTACTACCTCCAAAAACGTTAAAAACCAAACCTAATCCTAAATAGCTATAAGTAGGTTTTCTTTTTTTAACACCTGAATAAAAAATATTTAATTCTATTTTATCACTAACATGATACCCTAGCATTGGTTTAATAAAAATTCCTCCATTATCTCCGTTCGGAGAAATCCCAATTGCATACCCCACATCTGCACCCACATAAAAATTTTCTCCAAAAGAATTAAAACGTATT
>CALISK010000358.1 GCA_938041625.1 uncultured Tenacibaculum sp.
TTAATATCCTTCACAAAGGAGTTGGAGCAATTACTGAATCTGATGTATTATTAGCTTCAGCATCAAATGCAATTATCATTGGATTTAATGTACGTCCTCAATCGAATGCTAGAACAATAGCAGATAGAGAAGAAGTTGATATTAGAACTTACTCAATAATTTATGATGCAATTAATGACTTAAAAGATGCAATGGAAGGAATGTTATCTCCTGAAATGAAAGAAGAAGTTATTGGTAATGTAGAAATTAGAGAAGTATATAAGATTTCTAAGGTGGGTAATATTGCTGGTTGTATGGTAATGAATGGAAAAATAACTAGAAGTGCTAATATCCGTATTATTAGAGATGGAATTGTAGTTCATACTGGAGAATTAACTTCATTAAAACGTTTTAAAGATGATGTTAAGGAGGTAACTAAAGGTTATGATTGTGGATTGCAAATCAAAGGTTACAATGATATTATAGAAGGTGATACTATTGAAGCTTATATTGAAGTAGCAGTAAAGAAAAAGCTGAAATAGACCACAAAAAAAATCATTAAAAATAAAGAAGAAAGCCTATTAATTTAAATTAATAGGCTTTTTTGTTGTTTCCTAGTTTTAGATACGATCTTAAATACTGATACCTTAAGAGCTATAGAAAACTTTTTGATTAATCGATTTAATCATTCTCTTTTTGTAATTAAAAATCACAATCTTTTCTTCTAAAAAAAAAATAATTGAGATTAAGGTATACTTCAGTATACTTTCTTTCTTCTTCTAAACGTTAAGATCAGGTGTTCATTTAGCTATTTTTGAAAGCTAATTACATAGTGTTATTTTTTACAGATATTGAATATAATTGTAACGAAAATATGTTGAAGTGTATCGCATATATGTTGGGGGAGGTTTCGAGTAGATTTATTCAGTAATATTGATGTATTATAAATTAAAGAATTTATGAAAACCAGATTACTATTTACTTTTTATTTTATTTGTTTAGTGTCTTTTGGAGCAGTTAAATTTCCAAAAGATTCTGTAGTTGAAGTGAAAAAGGAGTATAGTCAAAAGCAATATTCACTTAATCCATCATTGTTAGAATCGCAAAATTTTTCATGGAAAAATATTACTAAGTGGTATCCTACAAGTTCTACTACAATTAATGATAGAGAAAAAGCAAATAGTTCTTTTAAAGTAATAGAAGAACATAAATCTTGGGTAGATACTTTTTCTAATGAAGATATTCAAGAATTACCAGTAGGGGTAAAATATACTAAAGGAAATATTCAATATGCGATTGGAATAACACAAGCCAATATTTATAAGAATTATACAGAATTAACAGTATTTGCTAGAGTTCGATTGCCACAAACGAATCAAGACGGAATTCCTATTGAACTTTTTTTTGGAGCGAATAATGTGAAATTATCACACGAAGGAGGTATTGTTGGAGATGCAAACTTAGTATTGTTAGGTGATATGCATATTCCATTAAATGCAAATAAATGGATGCTAACTTTAAAAGGAGGTTTTAATTATACTTCTGGACAAACAGAAAACAAAACATACGTAACTATTAATTGTGATGGAGTTAAAGAGTTAGCTATAGAAGGAGAAGTAGAGTTTTCTAGAGGATTAATTTTACCAGTAGAAGCTGACGGAAAGGTTAATGAAACAATAACAAAGGTTACTAAAAAAATAGTAACAGAAAATGGAACTCAATCTATACAAGTGCCATATAGAGTTAAAGGAGGATTTAAAATAGTAGCGTCCGATTGGAATGATCTGTTAGTAGGAATTAATTTACAACCTTTTGTTCTAGCAAAGAAGAGAAATCAGAAAAACTATGATGGTAATTTTCAATTCCATGTAAACGAAGCAGTATTAGATTTTAGTGATTTAAGAAATGATACAAAAGTTGTATTTCCCAAAACATACCAAGAAAATGGTTTGTTATTACCTAATGAAAAAACATGGAGAGGTGTTTATATTAATACTATAGAAGTAAGACTACCTAAAGAGTTTAAAACATCAGAAACAATTTCTCAAGATAAACGTATAGCCTTTGGAGCGCATCATTTGTTGTTAGATAATTATGGAGTTTCGGGTTCGTTTTACGCCGAAAATATATTCACTTTAGATAAAGGTAGAACGAATGAGAAAAAAGCATGGGCATATTCTTTAGATAGAATAGAAGTGACTTTAGCTGCGAATAAATTAAAGAAAGCTTCCTTTAATGGGAAAATACAATTACCAGTTTCTAAGAACGATAGAAAAGTTGGTTTGAATTACAAAGGGATTATTTCAGAAGAGGAATATTCAGTAACCGTAAGTAATGATTCTGTAATCGATTTTAATTTATGGAAAGCAAAAGGAGAGTTGTTACCTAATAGTGCTATTGAATTTAAAGTAAAAGATGGACAATTTAGACCCAAAGCTATTCTTCATGGTCGTTTAGCAATAAGTGCTAGTCAAAAAGAAAGCTTAGAAAATGAAGGAGAAACAATAAAAGATGCATCTGGAAAAGATAAACTAGTAGAATTTAAAGGTATTGAATTCCAAAATTTAGTATTAAAAACAGAAGGAACAGTTTTCTCAGTAGACTACATGGGATATAAAGGACAAAGTCTTTTAGGAAATTTCCCTGTATCTATTTCAAAAATAGGAATAACTGCAAACGAAACTAATGCCAATCTGTATTTTGATATAGGCCTTAATTTGATGGGAGAG
>CALISK010000359.1 GCA_938041625.1 uncultured Tenacibaculum sp.
CGCAGCTCCAACAAGAATATCGTGGTGTTTCCCAAGAGAGGTATCCCAAGTTAATTGACCAAACCCTATATATTGATCGGCATTGTAAGAAGTATCTCCATAAAAAGAATTTTGATTATGCCCGTTAGCGCTAAATTGTAAACTTAATTTTTCATTGGTAGGTAACTCATAAGTACCAAAAGTTTCCCATCTGCTGGTAAAAATACTTTCACCATAAACGTCTGTGCCACCTCTATTTATAGGTTTCCAATCAATTTCTCCACCAAATCTATCTTCATACATATACCTACCTGCAATTGTAAAAAGTTTGTTGCTTTTTCTGTTGAAAGTAAATTTATTAAAAATAGAAATACGGTCTTGTAGGGTAAGGTCGGTAAAGCCATCATTATTATTGTCAATAGGGTTTTGATAATTAAAATAATTAACACCTAACAAACCATCTGTTTTTCCTAAAGCGTATTTAAAACCTATATCGGTATTAATTTCTCCCCAAGAACTTCCAAATGTTTCTACAGTAAATTTTGGTGCAGATGAAGGTTTTTTAGTAATGATATTTATAATTCCTCCAACAGCTTCCGATCCGTATAAAGTAGAGGCAGGTCCTTTTACAATTTCAATTCGTTCTACTAAAGCTTGTGGAATTCCAGACAAACCATACACTGTAGATAAACCACTAACAATAGGCATTCCATCAATTAAAACAAAAGTATAAGGCCCTTCAAGACCATTAATATGAATATCTCCTGTATTACAAACACTACAATTTACTTGAGGACGAACTCCATTTACATTTTGCATGGATTCAAAAATAGAAGGAGCTGGATTCTTTTTAAAAAAAGTAGGAGAATATACTTCAACAGCAACAGGGCTGTCTAATTTTTTTACGGCTTTTAAAGTTCCAGAAACAACCACTTCATCCAAATCAGAAGTATCTTCTATTAAAGAAAAATTTTGAGTAGTAGTGGTATTTAATGTAACTGTTCTTTTTCTTGCTAGTGTTTTAAACCCTAAAGCAGAAACTATAATTTTTTGTTTTCCTACAGGGATATTATTAATGGTATAGTTACCGTTTTCGTCTGTAGAAGTTCCTAAACTTGTTCCGCTAATGTAGACATCAATAGAACTGATAGGTTTTTCTTTAAAAGTAACTTTCCCTTTTACACTCCCTTTTTGTGCGTAGGAAAAAAAAGAAAAAAAGAGAAATAATATATACGTGTTTTTAAGGTGCATCTTAAGATAAATTTAGTACAAATATAAAATAATTTTTAGACATGGCTAAAAATTATATTCTACATGTCAAAATTTTGTATATTTGTAGTAAATGAATAGATCTAATGTTTTCACAATCTGAAGAAAATTATATAAAAGCAATTTATCATTTAGCTGTTGATTCTTCTGTAAAAGGAATTAGCACAAATGCTATTGCTAAGAAATTAGCAACGAAAGCATCTTCAGTTACCGACATGATAAAGAAGCTTTCTGAAAAGAAAGTGGTTGTTTATAAAAAATATCAAGGAGTAACATTAACCGATTTTGGTAAAAAAACAGCAACTAATATTATTCGTAAACATCGTTTATGGGAAGTTTTTTTAGTTGAAAAGTTAAATTTTTCATGGGATGAGGTACATGAAGTTGCTGAGCAATTAGAACATATAAAATCACCAAAACTAATAAATGAACTAGATATTTTTTTAGGTTTTCCTAAACGTGATCCTCATGGAGATCCAATACCAGACAGTGAAGGAAATTTACAAATTATAGAAAAAAGTTTACTGGCAGTTTTAAATAAAGGAGAAGAAGGAATTTGTGTAGGAGTAGATGATACTTCTTCCGAATTTTTGCAGTTTTTAGACAAGCAAGGAATTGCATTAGGTAAGCGAATAAAAGTGATAGAGAAAGAACCTTTTGATGGGTCTTTCCTTATTCAATTAGAAGATAAAGAATTATCTATTTCAAATAAAATAGCGAATAACTTATACATTCAGAAATAAATGAAAATATATATATATGCAATAGTACTATTATTAGTAGTAAGTTGTAAACAAAAAGAGAAATCTAAAAATGGAAAGCTTCAGGTAGTTACAACTACTACTATGATTACTGATTTAGTAAAAAATATTGGAGGTGATAAATTAGAAGTTAAAGGATTAATGGGGGCAGGAGTAGACCCTCATTTATACAAAGCAAGTGAAGGAGATGTAGGAAAGCTATTTAATGCAGATGTTATTATTTATAATGGAATACACTTAGAAGGAAAGTTGGAGGAAGTGTTTGAAAAAATGCGCCATCAGAATAAAGAAACAATAGCGGTTTCTGATGCTATTGAAAAAAGTACATTGATAGAATCTGAGTTTTTTGCTTCAAATTATGATCCACATATTTGGTTTGATATTTCAAACTGGAAAATAATAACGAAGTTTTTGGTTAAAAAATTATCTGCATTAGATGTTAAAAATGCAGGGTTTTATCAAGAAAACGGAAATGCATATTTAAGAAAATTAGAAGCATTGAAGGAAGAAATTATAAGAATAATTAATCCGTTACCAGTAGAAAAAAGAATCTTAGTAACGGCGCATGATGCGTTTAATTATTTTGGAAAAGCATTTCAATTTAATGTAGTTGGTTTACAAGGATTATCAACAGCAACAGAAGCAGGTGTAAAGGATGTGCAAAAAATGGCAAGTTTTATTATTGAAAATAAAGTGAAATCAATTTTTGTAGAAACATCTGTGCCTAAAAGAACTGTAGAGGCTTTACAGGAAGCGGTTAAGTCTAAAGGACATGAAATTACTATTGGGGGTACTTTATATTCTGATGCATTAGGAGATACAGGTACTATTGAAGGAACTTATATAGGAATGTACAAACATAATGTGAAAACAATAGTTGATTCTTTAAAAGAATAAATGAAGGTTATGGAGCAAAAAAAACTAGCAGTAACCGTAGACGATTTAACTGTAGCTTACAATTATAAACCTGTTTTATGGGATATTGATTTAGCAATTCCGGAAGGTGTAATGATGGCTATTGTAGGGCCTAATGGTGCAGGGAAATCGACTTTGATAAAAGCGATTTTAGGAATTATTGATCCGATTGCAGGAAGTGTTGCTATTTATGGAGAGTCATATAAAAAACAGCGAAAGCTGGTTGGGTATGTGCCACAAAAAGGAAGTGTTGATTGGGATTTTCCAACAACGGCTTTAGATGTGGTAATGATGGGAACGTATGGTAGTTTGGGTTGGATAAAACGTCCTGGGAAAAAAGAAAAGAAAATAGCGCTAGAAGCATTAGAAAAAGTGGGGATGCTTTCTTTTAAAGATCGTCAGATAAGTCAATTGTCTGGAGGGCAACAACAGCGTGTTTTTTTAGCAAGAGCATTGGCGCAAGATGCAGCTATTTATTTTATGGATGAGCCTTTTCAAGG
>CALISK010000360.1 GCA_938041625.1 uncultured Tenacibaculum sp.
CAACCTAATTCATTTTTTGAAGCAGCTACAATATCTGATAGAGTTAATAGTGTATACTATTACTCAAGTTGGTTATTTGCTTATTTATTAATCGCTATATACAGTATAAAAAATTGGAAATGACAAAAAGAAAAGGACTTGCAGCTAAAAAAATACAAACATGGGGAATTACTAATACTGAATTAGTTGATGCAAACCCATTACTTAATAAAAGCAAATGGAATGCTTTACAAGAAGATCAAAGAGATGTACCTTTAGAAATGAGACAAGGAATGGAAAAAATTGTAGATAAAATAGTTAAAGATAAAATCAATAATGATCCTGATTATTTATTATTACTGACTTAATAAAATTTTTTACTCATGGCAATTAGACAAGACAGATGGAGATCTAAAGCAGCAGTAATTTCTGCAGTCTCTAAAATTACAGAATTAGATTTTAATGTTTATGAAACTGAAAAGTCTTTTTCAATTACTACTTCTACAAAAAAGAAACCTTTTGCTTTAAATAAAGCATACGGATCAATGAAAGCCTTAAAAAACTGGTTCGAAAGTTAAGAAAGTTTGATTCATAATTTGTCCTAGGTATTAACATATAATAATGTTAGTACTTAGGTTTTTTAATTCCCCAAAACTATAATCATGAAAAATATATTAAAACTATTTAAAAAGTTATGTATTTCTACAATAAGTCTAGCTATTTTAATTTTTATACCTTGGTTATTTGATAACTCTTGGTTATTTCTAATGAGTTGGATTCCTTCATTTGTATTTTGGGATTACATAAACGAATAATAAATTATTTTATAAACTCAACTAAAAAACTCAACATGAATTATTTAATTATTTCTAATACAGGCCTTATTACTCCTCAAGATTTATTAATTTTCGGAAAATCTGTAAAAAGAGGAGACGAAACTAAAATTGGACAATTTGGATCCGGATTAGTATATGCTTTGTGCAAATTAATATCTATTGGAGCAACTCCAAGGATATTCTCAGGTACCTCAGAAATTACTTTAGGGACCTATGAAACTCAATATAGAGATACTGTTACTAAGATGCTTACTGTAGATGGAAAGGTAACTAATTACTCTATAGAAGCAGGACCTAAATGGAAACCTTGGATGGCTATTCGTGAAATTGTATCTAATGCAATAGATGAGCAAGATCATAAAACTGTAACAAGATTTAATCCAGAAATTAAAGGAGAAGAAGGAAAAACATTTTTCTTTATTCCTATGGTCGAAGAATTACATAAAGTAATGCAAAATTTCCAGAATTATTTTGCTTTTGAAAGAACTCCATATGCTTATAATAGTTCAGGAGCTATTTATAAAAAAGAAAATATTTCTCCTCTTGTAATATATCGTAAAGGTATAAGATGTTCTGATGAATCAAGAATGACTAGATTTGATTATTCTTTTGAGAATATAGAAATAGATGAAAATAGATTAGCTAGTAGTTCTAAAATTCACTATGCTATGAATAAATTTCACAATAGTATAGAAGATCCAGAATTGTTATTAGAATTTATTAAAGCTGAAATAATGATAGATCCTGATTCTAATAGTTTAAAGAAGTGTTATACTACATTAGCCAATAATGGAATTAAATTCACTACTAAAGCTATAGTTAGAATAGGTGGATTATGTGCTGAGGGATTAATTATTTCAGGAGCTGCTTACTCTTACTTAGAGAAAAATAATTGTATTGAAGATACTGTATCAAAAACTAGGTCAGGTACTTTTTTCAGAGAATTAGAAGGTAACGAGATTCCAGAAAGAAAAGAAGTTGAAGAATTTGTAGAAAAGTATTTAAAAGTTCCTTTGGTATGGGTAAATTCTTCTGGCAGTATTAGTTCTTTGCAAGAAGATAAGTATGTAATATCAAAAGACTATGAGAATTATTCAAACTTACAATTAAAGGGTAAAATAGTGTATTCTCTTGGTTTAGGAGATGCAGAAAAATTTGTACTCGCATTATAAATTAATTACTTAAATAGGAATCATATTAATTATGGTTCCTATTTTTAAAATCTTTTAATCATGAAATTTGAAATTAATAAACACGTTGTAGCATTAAAAGATGCTTATTCTGATAATGGTTTAGTTAAAGGACTTACAAAAGATAAAGATTATTTAGTATTAGGAATAACTTCAAGTAACTGTAAATGTGAACACTTACATTTATTAGTAATATTAGATAGTCCTAAAATAAACAGCTCTAATTGCGATATATGTAAAACTGTTGCAATACCTAAAACAAACTCTGGAGCTGTATGGATGGGGGCTTCTTTTTTTACTCTTCCTAAAAAGAAAAAATATTCGTGTAAAGTAAGTACTTCTATTTTAAATGTAATTGAAGTTCCTCATGAAACTTTTGCAGAGCCTGAATTAGAACCTAACTATTAAACTTATAATAATGACCTTAAAAGATAGAAAAAAGTTAAAAGGTAAAATAGATACTCATAAAATTTCTTATGCAGAAATTTCTAAAAATGCTAAAAGAAGAAAAATGAAAGGTATGGGTAAAGGATCTCTTATAGATCTGTATAGAAATTTAGATAAACCAGGTAAATTAACTGATAGGAAAAAACTAAATTTGAATATCTAGCTATAATAGTATCTGCTTTAATTGCTTTAAAAACAGTTTTGTTCTGTATCACATTATTTTAAGTAATAAATTAATCATAAAAACTCAATAATTATGAAAAAAACTATTTTTATTTACGGAAGCCGTCCTGAATATTCTAAAGATCCTGAAGTAAGACAAAAACAATTGTTACTTACTTCTACAGAAAAACAAAAATTAGCAGAATTAAAAATTCCTCTTCCTATTCAACCAATAGTAAAAAGATTTGTATTAAGAGTAATTACTGTTAATCAAAGAGTCTCTATAGATAATAGATGGGCTCGAGCTATTGAACCTCAAGCAGTAGGATTTGAAATTCAAAACTAATCGTTGAGTTTTTTAACCTGAGTCTTTTCATTAAGGCTTGGGTATCTAGATCCATAGCACAATTGGTTAGTGCGCTTCACTCATAATGAAGAGGTTGGGAGTTCAAGTCTCTCTGGATCTACTTAACAACACAGTTTTTTTAATCTTTAAAAAGATATCTATGTCTTTAAATAGAATACAATTATAAATAATTAATCATGCTGTGCTCATCACTCAGTTTTGAAGGTAGTCAATCCTTTTGTCCAGTCCGAGGAGGGGATATAATGATAAATATTTATTTATAAAAGACTGATGCAAAAACTAAAAATTTAAACTTTATGAAACGATACTTAAAACTGTATGGTAGAAACGGAGAATGGGCCAAACACCTAAGAAAATGGGGGAAAAAAAGGTCTAATAAAAGAATACGACGTTTAAAACAACTACTTTAAATTCTTAAGTATTTACTCTAATCAACTGGAGTAAATACTTTTTTATTAATTATAAAAAACTTGACATGAAAATATTTAGAAGAAAAAATCGAGAAGAAAATTTAGTACTTCATTTATTTAACTCTCATCCTATTTCAGTAGTTAAAAATTGGGGAAAAAATGGAGCTCCTATGTTACAAAGTCATAGTACTGGATGTTGGATGCAGTTTAATAATGACGATGAATTTTCTCATCTAGTAGCAAATCAAAAAGGAAAAAAATGTCCTGTAGGATGGGTTTCAGGAGAACGAAAAGGATATTATATGAAAGCTGATATCTTAGCTACTAAAATAGATCCTAATGTTGAAGTAACTATTAAAACTCTAGATGGAGAAATGACTTATAATAGTCCTACTGGAGGATTTATGTGTTTTAATACTTATGGACCAGAGAACAGACAAGATGAAACTGATTGTTGGTTTGTAACTACTGAAAAAATGAATGAATTATATAACGAGTTAAAACCTTAAAATTCTTCTTACAGATAGTGATTCTTCTAGGATTTCTTACGAAGTCTCAGTCTTAGAATCTTATTTAGCAGGTCAAACTAAGTCTTCTAGAAAGCATAAGAAAAAACTTAATACCAAAGTAGAAGAAGTATCTAAACCTTCTGATGACTGGGTTATTGATATCTACACTGTAAAATTTGGATATGAGAATAAAGCTGCTAAGAAAAAAGCAGGTAAATCTCGAGGAAGACGAGCAAAAATGAAAAAGGTAAAGTATACCAGTTTAGTAAAAACTGTAAAAGCATTGCCGGGATTAATACAAAAGTATAAAGAAGGTAGAATGGGTTTATCTCCCAAAGGTCACGTATTTAAAATGCGACGAAAAGCCGTAGAATTTAGTTTCTAGCCTCTTTTTCAAAATGGAAGTCTAATAGTTTAACTGGAAAAACACCTTATTTATAATCAGGAGATGTGAGTTCGATACTCATTTAGACAACAAATTAATTACTCAACTAAAAATTTAAACTCATGGTATTCTCAATTTCTTATTTAACCTCTGGAAATCCTCCAGGAATCAGTTATAAATTATTTTTAAAAATAGTTCAATTATTTCTTTTAGAATTGCACGGAGAAGATAAATATTTCAAAGTAGAAGTTATAGGAGATTCTGTTAAATTTTTACCTGTTAAGATGACAGAAACAAAAAAAGTAGAACTTTCTCATAGACAAAAATTTGGAAAAATTATAACACAATTAAACTTTTATAGTACCAGAGGATATTCTATAATGAATCATAGAGAATTAGATTTGTTTAGAAAATGGATAAAAGATATTGACTATACTATTCCTAATATATATAGATACAAAACAGTTGCTACGTATAAAGAATTTAAAATTCTTGCTTGTAATATGTCAAGTAAATATAGAACAACTGCTGCTTATATGTTAGTAGATATAATTGGTTATTTATTCAGAGCTTCTCAAGAAGTAATAAATAAAGTTTATAAACAATTTAAACTACATTTAGAATCCACGGAATCTAATTCTGTAAAAAATATTGATGTAGCTTGTCCTGTAAAAAAAGTATCTAATCACAATTTATACTGGAAAGAAAAAGAATCTTTTCCAACAATAACACCTGAGAATACAGAATCTGTTCT
>CALISK010000361.1 GCA_938041625.1 uncultured Tenacibaculum sp.
AACAGAGATGTTTTTAACTATTGATAGTATTGCTTTTATGAAAATGGATGAACGTTTACTGAAGTATTTGAAATACAAAATAAAAATAACAAAAACTAATATTATAAAAGCAACTCATTTAGAGATAGCGATTGAATTACATACTTCTCGTGTTGTAATTTCTAGATTATTAAAGAAATTAGAAAATCAAAATAAAATAGAACTTCATAGAAATTACATACAGGTTTTAACACTTTAAACCAAACTGTTTGAACTTATAAATATAATAAGAAACAAATTTCATAGTATTCCCTGTAAAAGTGTCATTATATTTGCAAAAAATATTTTTATGCCAAAACAGTTTTCAGAGTTAGGAATCAATGAACAAATACAACAAAGTTTAAGTGATTTAAATTTTACAACTCCTACTGCAATTCAAGAAAAAATTATACCTGTTATACTAAATAGAAAGGTAGATGTAGTAGCTTTGGCAAAAACAGGAACGGGTAAAACGGCTGCTTTTGGAGTTCCTTTATTACAATTAATAAAGGTAGATTCATCAAATATACAAGCTGTTATCTTGGCCCCAACTAGAGAATTAGGGCAACAAATCTATAATAATTTACAATCTTTTTCTACTCATAGTTCAGCTATTTCAATAGCTTCTATTTGTGGAGGAACTCCTATAAAACCACAAATTGAACGTTTAAAAGAAGATACACATATAATTGTGGCTACACCAGGACGATTGGTCGATTTAATAAAACGAGAAGCTATTGATCTTAAACATTGTGATTATCTTATTTTAGATGAAGCAGATGAAATGGTGAGCGTTTTAAAAGAAGATTTAGGGAATATAACAAAAGAGCTTCCAAAAAATAGAAGAACATTATTATTTACAGCAACATTACCGGGTACAGTAAAACAATTGGTTCAAAATAATTTATCTAAAAATGTATTACAGATTGAAGCAGACATGCAAACAGTAGGTAATCAAGCTATAGATCATAATTATATTGTTGTAGAGCCTATAGAAAAACTAGAAGTATTACTACATTTTTTAAATTCGAGAGAAGGAGAACGTGGTATTATTTTTTGTAAAACAAAAGCGGCTGTTAATAAACTGGCAAAAAACTTAGCGATTAATAAATTTTCTTCAGGAGCTATTCATGGTAGTTTAACACAAGGAATTAGAGATCGTATCATGGGACAGTTTAGAGAAGGCCATATAGATATTTTAGTTGCAACAGATTTAGCTGCCCGTGGTATTGATATAAAAGATATTTCATACGTTGTAAACTATCATTTACCAGATACATATGATGCGTATGTACATAGAACTGGAAGAACGGCAAGGGCAGGAGCAACAGGTTTTTCATTAACTATTTTACAAGAGGAAGAAAAAGAGGATATAAAAGATTTTGAAGAAGAATTAGGTATTCATTTTAAGGCTTTTAAAAAGGCAGATACGCAAAGTATTGAAGAAAATAACGGACTATTATGGGCACGTAAAATTTTTAAAACAAAACCTAATCGTGAGGTTTCAGAAGATTTTAAAGCAAAAATAAAAACGATATTTCGTCATTTAACGAAAGAAGAGTTGGTTGATAAAATATTAGCAGATTATTTGATACAAACAAAAACGAAATCTGATAAATCAAAAGTATCTAATAAGAAAAAGTAAGACATTTTATGAAGGAAGATAATTTAAATGAAGAAGTAACGATCTGTATTGCTACATTACAAAAATTATTAGATGATACCAATCAAATTTTTGAGTTATCAGAAGCACAAAGAGTAGCTCTTTTTAAGGTAGCAGGTGCTTTAACAAGACCTAGTCGTGATGAATTTCAAAGAAGAAGAAAAGATGCTAAAAAGGCAGCAAAACGCAAAAAAATAGAAAGAGAGAAACACGCTAGAAAAGAAACTGGGATTCGAAAAGCTAGAGAAGCGGCTATTTTTGAGGCTCCAAAATTATTAGCTGCTGCTGCTATTCCTGATAAAGAACTAGAATTAGAGTCACCAAGAAACTGTTATGTGTGTAAAACAGAATTTACCAAATTGCATCATTTTTATGATACTATGTGTAAAGATTGTGGTGATTTAAATTATGCAAAGCGTTTTCAAACAGCAGATTTAACAGGTCAAGTAGCAGTAATAACAGGTTCTCGATTAAAAATAGGGTACCATATCACTTTAATGTTATTGCGATCTGGAGCAACGGTTGTAGCTACTACACGTTTTCCAGCAGACTCTGCAATTCGATACGCGAAAGAAGATGATTATAAACAATGGAAAGATCGTTTACATATTCATGGTTTAGACTTAAGACATATACCAAGTGTAGAAATTTTTTGTAATTATATAGAACAAAAATATGATCGATTAGATATTTTAATTAATAATGCAGCGCAAACAGTAAGACGTCCTTCTGGTTTTTATTTCCATTTAATGGAAAATGAAAAATTACCTGTAGATAAGCTTCCAAAATTAGCACAACCATTATTAAAAGATCATATAGCTTGTTTACAAGAATTATCAGATTTAAGTGTCAGTACTTCTAAAACAAGTAAAAATAACGTGTTGCCTGTAACTTGGCATGGGCCAGAGCCAGGTATTGGTTTGCGAAATTCAGCGGAATTATCTCAAATACCCTATAGTTTTGATAACTCATTACAAACATCTGAAGTATTTCCTGAAGGAAAGTTAGATGCGGATTTACAACAAGTAGATTTAAGAAAAACAAATAGCTGGCGTTTAAAATTAGGAGAAATTGAGACTACAGAAATGGTAGAAGTACAATTAGTAAATTCTGTAGCTCCTTTTGTTTTATGTAATCGTTTGTCTAATTTAATGATGAAAGAGAATACGGGTAAAAAACATATTATAAATGTATCTGCTATGGAAGGTAAATTCCATCGTTTTAAGAAAGAAGATAGACATCCTCATACCAATATGGCAAAAGCTGCTTTAAACATGTTAACGCATACTTCTTCAGCTACTTTTGCAAAATCAGGAATTTATATGAATGCGGTAGATACCGGTTGGGTTACAGATGAAGACCCGGCAGAGTTATCAAAAAAGAAAGTTGAAGAACATGATTTTCAACCACCTTTAGATATTGTAGATGGTGCAGCAAGAGTAATGGATCCGTTAATTGATGGTATTAATACAGGAAAACATTGGTGCGGTAAATTTTTAAAAGATTATTTTCCTATAGATTGGTAAAAGAATATGAGCGAAGAACAACCAAATAACCCATTACATGGTGTAAAATTAGTAAATATTCTAGATTTTCTTGTTGATTTTTATGGCTGGAAAAGATTAGGGCTATTGATTGATATTAATTGTTTTAATTCAAATCCTTCTATAAAATCTAGCTTAAAATTTTTGAGAAGAACACAATGGGCTAGAGATAAGGTAGAGCAATTATACTTAGATACCAAGTATGATCTTGAAAAATAATCGTTTCCCTTTTAATAATTTTTGGGATATAATATATCGAGGTACTATCGTTTCTCTTTTTTTGTTGTAAATACTATTTTTAAGTATTTTACAATGAAAATTGTATTTTTATGGTATAAGAAAGTAAGTTTACACTAAATTTTAGTGTAGCTTGTTAGTAATTAAGATATTCTAAAAATTGTTTATAAAGAAATGAATGAATCACCAAAAATATATTATCATGTTACGGTGTTGAGTAATTTTTTACTTGGCTTTGATAAATATTCTAAAACCTATTCTAAAAAGAACATCCCAAACAGTACATTTCCTAATGAGTTTTATTTACTTGGTTTTGAAGATTTAAATATTGGTATAAACAAAGCAAAAAAATTACTTCAGAAACTGAATATTAAGGAGGATAAATTACTTTTAATAAAAGTGTTGGAAAATGAAGATGAATTGTATCCAAATACTCGAAATGGGTTAGGGTTGTTTGTAAAAAAGAATTGGGTAAATGTTGATTCAGTGGCAATCTTTAATGGAGTTGATTTTGAATATGTAGTTATTGAAGATGTTATAGCTAAATCATATCACTTAAGATTAAATGAGGAAAATAATTATAATAATCTTACTCCAAGATCAATTTCAATACTTCCTATAGCTATTGGATGTCAAGCAAAATGTCATTTTTGCTTTTCAAAAAGTTCAATTTCGGTTGATCAAAAAAGTGTTCCTTTAGATTATAATTACATAGAGAAAGTATTACAAAAAGCCAAAAAAGAAGGGGCTATAAGAGCTGTAATTACTGGAGGAGGAGAACCTACAATGCTTAAAAATAAAGATTTAATTAATTTAATAAATCTTTGTAGTAAATACTATTCTAAAACTGTATTGATTACTAATGGATATACTATTAGTAATTCAGAACTGCCTGGTTTAATGATAAAATCACTTGTATTAGCAGGATTAACAACTTTAGCTATTTCAAGGCACCATTATGATTCTATTGTAAATGCTAAATTAATGGGAATTAATATTGCATTCGAAAAAATAGCAGTATCTAATTCTAATTTAAAACTTCGTTTGATTTGCGTTCTTCAGAAAAATGGAATTGAAACAGTGAGTGATGTAATTAAGTACATTGAATGGGCAGCAAATTTGCAAATAGAAGAAGTTTGTTTTAAAGAACTTTATATTTCTAGTAGTACAGAATCTATGTACTATGATAGAGATGCGAATAATTATAGTAGATTGAATCAAATCTCACTGAGTATTATTACTAAAACGGCTAAAATATATAACTGGCAAATTAAAGGAAGGTTACCTTGGGGAGCGCCAATATATGAGTTAGATATTAATAATAGAAAAATAACAGTAGCAGCATATACAGAACCAAGTGTTTCTTGGGAATTAGAGAATAAGTTATGTAGAAGTTGGAACTTAATGTCTGATATGAAATGTTTTGCTTCACTTGAAACAAAAAATAGCGAAATTCTTGTAGAATGAATTATAAAGAGTTTTTAAAATACCAAGAAAGTATTCCTAAAGTTGTACAACGATTTGATGATTTGAATCCTTTTGAGATAAAATTGGTTCCAGAAACGGTAAAACAATTAAATTTTACAAATTGGATTAAAAATGAGGTAGGAGAACAACAACTAAATTTTTACCCTGGTAAAGGTATTAGAAACTTAATTGATGAAATTTTTTGTAGTTTAAGAGAGGTATGTACATCTTTAGTTTTACCGCTTGATGTGTATCCTGTTTACCAAGAGATAGGTAATAAATACTTTAATAACTTTTCATTTTTTGAAACGTTTCCGAAGTTAAAATTAAATTTACCTCCAATTAATAATGTAATCTTATTAATACCTAATCCGTTAGTACCTGTTGGAAGAATATTGTATGAAAATGAAATAGAGCAATTAAATAAATGGGTAACCGATGGTAGTAATCGATTTATTATTATCGATAGTTGTTATAACTTTAAAATGAAATCAATAATAAATAAATTCGAAGGGAATAATGTATTCGAATTATTTAGTTCATCAAAATTATTTCTTTTAAATAAAACAGCAGGAGTTGCAATAAGTAAATACTTTCTAAAAAAATGGGATTATAAAATTGAAGAAGTAATTATAAATCCTAATATGTCTTTTGAGTTAGATAAGAAGTTTCAAAGTACTTGGGGAAAATTTAAACCAGAATTATTAAAAATAGATAAAAATTGGAAAGTGCCTGAAGAAGGGTATTTGAGTACAATTAATTGTAATTATGCCATTTTGAGAGAAAAGTATAATATTGGGGGAATACCAGCCTCAGTTTTTGGATCTAAAGAAGCAAATATTTCAGTAATCAGCATATTATCATTTTTAAAATGAACTATACAATTAATGACCTTTTAAGTTTATACGAAGATGCTAACTTCTATGATATAGAGTTTTCAAAACGATCAATCGATATTAATTTTTTTAAAGAGTATTGTACTAATTTTTCTGGTAAAATACTTGAAATTGCCTGTGGAACTGGAAGAATAACAAATGAAATAACAAAAGTAGCTTCTAATGTAGAAGGTAGAGATATATCTGAATCAATGATAAATAAAGCAAAACAAAATTATAAAGAAATACCATTCTCTGTTGAAGATATGTTGTCTACAACTGGTGTTTTCGATTTAATTTTTTGTGCAACAAATGCTTTTCAACACATATTAGATAATCAATCGGTATTAAAAGCGCTCGAAAACATAAAATTAGCTCTTGATTCTAAAGGAAAATTCCTACTAGATATTCAAAACCCTAATGAAATAAAATTGAAAAGAAACCTTAATATACCTTATAAATATAAAGATTTCTTATATAAAGGAGAAAAGATTGAAGCTTATATTAATGGACATTATAATAATGAATCATCAATTTATTATTTTAATATAGATTATCGAAAAAAAGAGATCAGTTTTAAAAATAAATCTGTTGCTATGAGAATGTTTACCCATAAAAAAATATTAAAGCTTATTTCTAACTCAGGTTTTAAAGTAGATGAATGTTATGGTTGTTATTCAAAATCTAAATATACAAGTAACAGTGATAAACAAATTTTCGTTTTAAGTAAAGTTTAAAATAGAGTAGTTAGTGTCTATAAAACAAATACCTATACTATTATTATAAAGTATAGGTATTTATTTAATATTTTACTTGAAAATAGATTTTTTACCATCCATCCAATACACATTGTAATGTATGAGGTTTTGTTTCTGATAAAGGAATTTCTTCCAAATTATCACCTAAATAGTTTCCACTAGCTGAACCTGTAACATCATTGAATCTGTATGACCAACAAAACCTAAGATTTGGGTGTTTTTCAGAGTAAGTAACCAAGTTATCAATTAATATAGCGTTCTCAAATTCAGAAAAAGCTAGAAAATAACCTAAGAATTTATTACGTCTAACATCTGCATCAGAGCTTTTATACATATACATTCCACAGCTATTCATAACATTATCATGTACATAAGTAGCTCTGTTATGGCCTTTATCTCCACCGCTTGAATACTGAATATACCCTAATCTTCCATTCACAGAACCATCTACCATAGTAATAGTATTTCGGGCAATAATATTATGTGTTTTATGCCAACTAACAATAGGTCCATCCACATATTTACTTCCATCACCTTGTTCCATAATATTGTCTAATATATAAACATTTCTTCCACTAGCATTAACAATATCTCCTCCTGTATTATGGTGAAAATAATTGTTTTGTATTAATATATCTTTATCTTCACGACCAGCTCCTTCTATATCTACACCAAATTGAGGTGATGTTCCTTTAATATGATGTATTTCATTATTGGTTATTTCAACACGCACACCACCAACAACAGAAATTCCTTGACGTCTGTTATTATAAATAGTATTATCTGTAAAAGTAACATCATTAGATTCTAATACTAAAGAACCATCTCCTGTTAAATTATGTAGTTTCATGTTTTTAACTAACACATTGTTATTACTCCATACACAAATTCCATGCCCTTCATCATGAGATGTTTTTCCATCATTTGTTCGAGGAGTATAAATATGAGTGTCACGTTCTCCTTTAATAATACCGTCTCTAACAATTATATTATCTCCTTTTAAACGCAAAACACAGTAATTCCATTTATTATTAGTATCGATACTTAGTACAGCACCTTCACTAAATATAAACTCAGTATTACTATGAATATCAATACCACCCTGATAAATATCATTTACATCTTCACCAACTAAAAACTCCCCTTTAGGAAGTATAATTTGACTATATCCTTCTTCATGAGCCCAATCAATTGCAGCTTGTAAATTAGCTGTAGTTTTAATAGGGTTTGTATTTGTATTTGGAATATCCCATTTATCTAATTCAATAGTGTAGGTATCTCCATTAGGTATTTCAGGTAACTTAACTTTAAAAACTAATCTAGGTAATCCATTAGCATCTAAATCTTCTGGATCTGCACCATATGTTGAATTGTTTAAATCTGCACTATCCTTACTACAGGAAGTACTGATAGCAGTAATAAGTAATACTAGAAAATATGTAAAATTTCTCATAGTTATAGGGATTAATATTTTTTTTAATATTTTATAAAAGTAAATAAAAATAGAGAACCTGAAAAGCAATCTAATGTCGAATTATTGTATTTTAATTACAAATAGACAAAATAAATATTCACAAAACCATATTGTTATTAAAAATTAGAAGGAATAATATAATCAATATAGTATTTTCGTGTAAACAGATTTATTATAATGTCTAAACTACCTAATACAAATACAAGTATATTTTCTGTAATGTCGCAATTAGCTAATAAGCATAAAGCTATTAATTTATCGCAAGGTTTTCCTAATTTTCCTGTAGACGAACGATTACTTCAAATCTCAAAAAAATTACTAACTAAAAATGTTCATCAATATACTCCAATGGTGGGTTTACCATCGTTGTTAGAAAAAATAGCGTTGTTAACAGAGAAAAATTACCAAAGAAAAATAAATATAGCTTCAGAGTTATTAATTACAACAGGAGCAACTCAAGGAATTTATACAACGATTAATACTTTTGTTGGTTATGAAGATGAAGTTCTTATTTTAGATCCGAGTTATGATAGTTATGAACCTTCAGTTTTAGTAGCAGGAGGGAAGCCTATTCGTGTTTCTTTGAATGATGATTATTCTCCTAATTTTAATAGAATTGAATCTGCTATTACTTCAAAAACTAAATTGATTATTATTAATAATCCGCATAATCCAACAGGAAGAATTTGGAAAGAAAATGAGTTTGAAGCTTTAGAAATTATTTTAGAAAAACACCCGCATGTTTTATTATTAAGTGATGAAGTTTATGAATACATTTCTTTTGCACATTTTCATATTTCAATAAACACAAGACCTAAATTAGTTAATAGATCAATAATAGCTTCTTCTTTTGGAAAATCGTTGCATGTAACTGGTTGGAAAGTTGGTTATCTAATAGCACCAGATAACTTAATGAAAGAGATTAAAAAGATTCATCAATTTTTAGTTTTTAGTGTTAATAGTATTTCACAGCATGTTATTTCAGAATATTTAGATATTGTTGATTTTAGTGAAATAGCAAAAATGTATGCACGAAAAAGAATCTTATTTCAAGAGTTGTTAAAGAATAGCAGGTTTGAATTATTGCCCTCTGAGGGCACTTATTTTCAGGTGGTTAATTATAAGGTGATTAGCGCTAAAAATGATTTGGAATTTTCAAAAGAATTGATAACAAAGTATGGTGTTGCTGCAATTCCTATTTCTGTATTTTATAAAAACAAAACAGATAAACAAATGCTTCGATTTTGTTTTGCTAAAACTGATGAAACTTTAATTGCTGCTGCAGACAGACTAAAAAATATATAACAATTTAATTTAGATCTAATTTTTATAATTTATGTTGCCTTTTTACTTTTCATACCAAATAATATTCTAGTTACTTTAAAAGGATACACTAAAAACCGATATATAATTATAATTAAAGGTAATGATGTAAAAATTAACAAGGTAATTTTAGATAAGATATTCATGTCAAATTGTATAATATAATACCCAAGCACAATGATAATTGTTTGATGTAAAATATAAAAAGGATATATAGCTTCATTACATTTCTTAAGTAAGACACTTTTTTTATGAAACCAAACTTGTCCGTAACCAAGCATTGAAATAACAAAAGTCCAAGCAACTAATGCGCAAACTAAATACCATAAACTCCATCTATTGCTTATAGATAAATAAGGAGAAACATATTCAGAAGGTATAAAATAATATGCATAAAATAAAATGATGCTTATTAAAAAAGAAGCGAAGTTAAATTGTCGATGTAATTTTAAATGATTCCAACTATTATTTGATCTTGTAAATAACATTCCAGAAATGAAAAAATACCCGTAATAAAAAGTAGAAGAAAGATTTGTAATGTCTTTTGAATCGTTCGGATACACCTTTTTTAATAAAAGAGTAATTATAATTAAAGGTATTGTCCATAGTAAAAATCCATATTTTCTACTAGTAATAGAATCTAATGCATGAATTATTTTATCAAACTTTGATGATCTTAACAATAAGATAAAAGGAATTAAGAAAATAGACATTATAAATAAGTTTTCAATAAACCATAAATGATTTGTTTCAAAAGAACCATTTTTATAGACATCTATATAGGAACTATATGTAGTTATATGTTCAAAATATGTTTGTGGAGGAACAATGAAAAAGATTCCAAAAATTAATGGAATGATTAAACGTTTGCTTCTTTCTTTTAAGAACTGAACCCAAGTTCTTTTTGAAAAAGCAAACATGGTACCAGTACCAGATATTAGAAATAGTAGGGGTAATCTAAATTGCTCAAAAAAGACCATAATGTCATCAAGAGTTTTACTTGATTCCGAATTCATTATATGAAATTTATCTCCATTAAAAGGCATTCCTATATGATGTATATATACGGCAAGTATTGCAATTACACGTAACCAATCTAAATCATATCGACGTTTTTTATCTGACATAGTGTTTGTTTTTTGTAGCGTTGGCAAACATAAAAACAAATTGATATCAGATTTTTGTTTTGTGATAAATGACAAGTAGAAGTGACGAAATACAAGGTGTTTTATTTATACTTGAGGATAGATTGCATTAAAATTAGTGACTTTTGATCGAGAAACAGGAACTGTAATAGAGCAATTTTTTAAAACTAATTGGTAACCTTGTGCATTACCAGAAATGGATTCAATTGTTTTTAAATTTACTAAATAAGAACGATGTGTTTTAAACATATATGAAATAGATTTTAATTCTTCTTCTAATTCCTTAAGTGTTATACGAATTAATACTTTGTCAATTCCTATTGAAGAGTAAGTGTAAATTTCAGTATAATTACTTTCTACTTTTGCAAAAAGAAAATCTTTAACATTAAATTCTAACTTTTCGTTTGAAGTTGTTTTTTTTATAGAAATTAAAATACCTTTTGATTCTTTATAGCTTGTTTTTGGTATTAGTTTTTTTAAACTGGAAGTATACTTATATACGAGACGTTCTAAGTTTAATGGTAATACAATTATTAATAATAGAAAACCTATTAAAAAAGTATTCCGAATTTCTTCTTTAAAGTATCGAAAAGACCAGTTTTTAGGATTATCATAAATTAAATCACGAATTAAAAAACCAATAATACCTATAATTAATAGAATGATTGATAAATTAAAGATTTCCTTTCCAAGTGACCAATTTATATTCTCCTTTATAATATTATGCATAAAATGAAAATATAAATAAGCAATGGGAAGAGGAATAAATGCATGAATCAGTAAAATCCAAATATAATTGATCTTGTGCTCGAGATTATTGACTACAAAAGGTTCAAAAAAATAAGAGAAACAAAAACTTAAAATAGAAATAATAAATAAAAAAATAATTAATTGTTGTTTATTTCTATAATAATATGGGTATGGTTCTTTTAAATATTTTTTAATTTTTTCTAATTTCATTTGTTAGGCTAATGTAAATAAAATAGCTTAATATAATTTAAAATTCTTGGAGCAGAAAAGTATTTAATATTAATAAATTTAAAAAATATAAGTGCAAAAGTGTTTTAAATTATACTATTTAGATAATTTATTTAAGCTTTTTAGGTAATTTTAGTAGCAAAAAGATAAAAATCTTATTTTTTTATACTAAAATGAGCTTTTTTTTACTATAATCTGTTCTGGGTTATGTAACTTTGCATTCTCAAATAATGGAAAATTTATAATATTAGCTATATTG
>CALISK010000362.1 GCA_938041625.1 uncultured Tenacibaculum sp.
GATGTAGAAAAACTGAATTCAAAAGATGGATTATTAGCTGTTTTAACTAGAGAAACTTATAATGTAGGGAGAGCGCTTAGATATGTTAATTATTTAGAGAAACTCGAAGAGTTACAAGTTGAGTTGATAAAACTTCAAACGTGGGCAATAAATAATAATGAAAGAATAATAGTTTTATTTGAAGGAAGAGATGCTGCAGGTAAAGGTGGCGCAATAAGAAGAATTACTGAAAGAATTAACCCCAGGCACATGAGAATTGTTGCACTTCCAAAACCTTCAGAAGAACAAAAAACACAGTGGTATTTTCAAAGATATGTAGAGCAATTTCCTAAGGCTGGTGAATTAGTTTTGTTTGATAGAAGTTGGTATAATAGAGCAGTAGTAGAACCTGTAAATGGTTTTTGTACTGAAGAACAATACAAGATTTTTATGAAGCAAGTAAATGGATTTGAGAAAATGATTTTACAATCGGGCATTCGTTTAGTTAAAATATATATGTCAATTTCTAAAAGAGAACAACAAAAACGTTTCGATGAAATTAAAAAAGATCCATTAAAACAATGGAAAATGACATCGGTAGATGAAAGAGCTCAAACTTTGTGGGATGATTATACAGTTTACAAAAAGAAGATGTTTAAAAAAACAAACACAGAACAATCACCTTGGAAAATAATTAGAGCAAATCGTAAAACTGAAGCTAGGGTTTCATGTATAGAGCATATTTTAAATAGTGTACCTTATGATAAAAATACAGAGATTTAGAAATAATTTTTAATTACTCATTGTTAATTTGGTTTTTTACTTCTTCAAAAATGATGAAAATTTCTCCAGCAATGTGTTTACTAGTTTCTAAATATTTTTCATTCTGGTTTTCAGTATTGTCAGCCGCTTTAGGATCTGTGAAAGGTAGGTGAAATCGTTCTATAGCATCAGGGATAAAAGGACAATTTTCATCTGCATGATTACAAGTTGTTAGTGCAATATATGGATATTGATTAATTTCGTTATCAAAAGTTTTTGAAAACCCTTTAATTGTTTTTTTAGATCCTTTAAAAGAAATTAAGTATTGAGGGTTTTGATGAGAAAAATCATCTACATTAAAATCAAAGTCAGTTTTTTGTAAACATTTAACAGTGTTTCTATGAAAGGTAGTAGCTTCTGTACCACCAGAAAACGAGTAGATGTTGTCTAAATTAAAATATTCAGTTGCAAAAAAGGACCATACTTGAGCTAATTGACTTCTTCTTGAGTTGTGAGTGCAAATAAAATTTAAATTAATTTTATCTCTATCTTCAAGTTCTTCAGTTATTCTATCAGCTATTTTAAATAACAAATCTTTTCGTTCTTCAGAAATTAATAAATCTTTTTTAGCGTTTTCAAAAAAGTCTTTTGTTTCTATGGTAGTTTTTATCATTCTTTTTTTAGGTATTTTTGCAGAGGTAAATTAATGTCTTTGTAATTATTTATTGCAAAATTAAGAAACTACTCAGAATTATATTTTTAAGTTAAAGTTAAGTATGTGTTTAGAAATTGGAAATAAAGTAGCTGTAATCGATGATGTTATCAAGGGTGTTGTTATTAATGTTTCGGGAAATAAAATTTTGATAAAAGATGATGAAGATATGGAATTGTGGTTTGATAATGTTGAGTTAGTAAAGATAGGGGTTGAGCAAAATAGGATATACAGGAAGTTTAATGATGAAGAAAAGAATTTAAAAAATGAGTTAGAAGGAGAGAGTAAAAGAAGAAGAAAAGCTTTTATAAAAGTTAAAAACGAAATAATAATGGAGGTTGATTTGCATATTGAAAAACTTGTAAGGTCAGCAAAACGAATGGATAATTTTGATATTTTATCTTTACAAATAGAAACGGCTAAGAGGAAAATTGAATACTGTATTGAAAAAAAAATCTCTAAAGTTGTTTTTATACACGGTGTTGGAGAAGGTGTTTTGAAAGAAGAGTTACAGTATTTGTTAAATAGGTATTCTGTAAGATATTATGATGCTTCTTATCAAAAATATGGAGCAGGTGCAACAGAAGTTTATATATATCAAAATAGCTAATTACTTAATTATTTTAAAATAAAAAAATGAAGAATATTTATTTTGATAACGCAGCTACTACACAAATGCTACCAGAGGTTATAGAGGTAATGAGTGAATCTATGTTGTCAAATTATGGAAACCCCTCTTCTGTGCATCAAGTTGGGAGAAAAGCAAAAGTTGCTGTAGAAAAAGCTAGAAAAAATATAGCAAATCATTTTAATCTTTCAGCAAGAGAGCTGGTTTTTACATCTGGAGGGACTGAAGCAAATAATTTAGTGTTAAAAAATGCAGTGACAAATTTAGGGGTTAAGAGAATAATAACCACTAAAATAGAACATCATGCTGTTTTAGATGTAGTTGAATATTTAGGAAGTTCTTTTGATGTTGAAGTAAGTTATTTGAATTTAAATGATTTAGGAGAAATTGATTTGAAAGAGTTGGAAGCCAAATTATCAAAAGATGAAGTAACGATTCTGGTTAGTTTGATGTTTGTGAATAATGAAATAGGGAAT
>CALISK010000363.1 GCA_938041625.1 uncultured Tenacibaculum sp.
GCCTTAACAGCTTTATCTTCTGCTTTATCAAAAGGCGTTGCAGGTGCTTTCTCTTTATTGTCATCATTATTAAAACCATCTCCTGGAGAATCAAACCTAATAGTTCCAATACTTCTTTCATTAAAAGCAATGGGCTCTAACGGCAATCTTTTCCAAAAATCATCTGCATAATTGTCTTCAATATTTTTGAGACCTTTATTAAATGCTTGTTTTCCGTTAAATAAAACATTAAACTTTGTTGTTAAAGCATGGAAATTTCGATTAACAACACTGTCTTTCCTTGTACTACAAGAGTAAACAAAGCTTAAAAAGACAACTAAAGATATAGATATATATGATTTTTTCATAAAACACGCTCTACAAATACAACAGCTAATTTTAGCAACTATTGTACATGTGACTGTAAAAATAGAAATAAAAAGCTAATTTTTAACTATGTAAATACTTTTCTATATCCATTGGCAAATTATACCTCCCATAATTGCTAGTGTAACTATCCAATATCCAACATTAATAGCGATATATTTAGAACTTTTTCTTTCAAAAATTGCTTGAACAGATAATATAGGCATTACTACCAAAACACCTAGAAGAGCTCCATGAAGTGCCCCATGCTTAAAGGTTCTAAATTTAGTTCCATAATTCTCCATAAAACTAGTAAAAACATTATATGCCTCTCCTTTATGTTCATTAAAGCCTGGTTCATTTAAAAGCGTAGAATAAATTCCCATTTGATGAATTACTACCGAAATTAACCCAGTACATATTATTAACCCAAGTACATAAGACATTCCGAAAATAAGTTTCCTATTTTCTCCTTTCATACTATCTTCAGTAAAATTCATTTCATTCATCCAAGCATTGTTGAATATTAAACCGTACCAAATATATCCTGTTATTACAGGTACAACTGCTGCAACAGGAGAAACTAAATAATTGAATTCCATTTTGTTGTGATTTTAAAAATTGGTATCATACAGTATACTAAAAAATAAATAAATTAGTTTTACTTTTGATTAAATTATTTTATAATCCCTAAAAATGAAAAGATTATCTATTGTATTTATCTTACTCATCGTACTTTCCTGTAGTAAAGATCCTAAAATTATTATTCCAGATGATGGACAAAGTGAACAAGAACCAGAAATTACAACTCCTTGTGATTTCAATTTATCTGAGATAGAAGAAGGCACTACTAAAAAAATTAACTGTGCAATAGACCTTAAAGGTGAAACAATAACATTAGCTTCAAATGTTAGTTTTGATTATGACGGTGGTACTATTACTAATGGAAAATTAGTTTTTTCTGGAGGAAAAATAGACGGCAAACTTTTAAATCATAAGTTAGAAATAGAAGGAGATGTAAAATTGAAAGATAAAGTTTTCAGCTTTCTTAAGTCTAAATGGGATTTAACAGAAGGTAAAACTACCTCTGACATTGCTCTTGAAAATACTGCTAAACTCGAATCTTTGTTTTTCTTTATCAAAAAACTGGGTGGAGAAACTTTTAAAATAGACCAGTTAGATGCTTTTTTCGAAGTTACAAAGGTTACAAGCACAACCACTAATCAAAACTGGTACCCTTCATTAGAAGCTGTTAATTTACCTTCTAATTTTAATTTAATAATGACTGACAATACCCATTTAAGAATTTTTCCTGGTGATAAATATAACAGAAGATCTGGAGCAATATTAGCAGTAAGAGAAACTGAAAATATAACCATTACTGGAGGAAATTTTTATGGAGACAGAGACGAACGTGTTTTTTCAGCTGATGACCCAGGTATTGAAGGGTCTCATCTTTTACACATACATTCTGGTAAAAACATAACTGTTGATGGTATAAAATTTAAAAACGGTTCATCTGGTACAATAGCTATTTACTCTACAGGGTTTTCTTTTAATCCTAATTATGATCCAACTGAAAATGTAACAATTAAAAATTGCTTAATTGAAAACTCAAGAAGAATGGGTATTGCTCTAGTTGATGGTAGAAATGTAACTATAGAAAATAATACTTTTATCGATATAGGTCAACCTTCAGAAAAAACTGATGGAGGAGAAGTAGGTTATGCTATTAATATTGAACCAGATCGATTTAGAGATCCTGTTACTGGTCTTATAAAAGAACGTCAAAGAGTATTTGATGTACTTATTAAAGGAAATACTGAAAGAAATAGTAGAATTGGTTTTTTAACCTTAACTATTGGTCAAGACATTACCGTTGAAGACAATACTATTGGTACTAGATTAGTTTCTTCTTTTATTTCTGGAGCAAAAATTAGAAAAAACAAATTTAAAGCGTTAGGAAAAGCAACAGAAAGTTGGGCTATGTTTATTGCTGGTTCTGGAGAAACTGTTTTTAATAATGAAATTTCTGAAAACACAATTGAAGGATACAGTGCAGGTATTATTATTGGTTCTTATGATTCTTATGTTCATCATAATACAATTAAAGATTGTGCTACTGGTATTCAATTTAGTGATGCTAAAAAATCGAGAGTTTATAATAACACAATTGATGTAAGAAACAATGGAATACAGGCAACAAATACAACTTGTGATGAAATTGAATTAAAAGGAAATACAGTTACTACATCTGGTAATTATACTGTTTATTTTGCTCAAATGAATAACAAACCTGAAGATCAGGATAAAAAAGTTGTTTTCGATGAAAACAATGTTTTTGAAAACAACAAAGTTTTAATTTTCTCTAAAGCATCTGGAGTTATTTTTAACAACAATGTTATTACAGGAGGCGTATCTATTAACAATGCAAATAACTTTACGCTCTCTAAAAACAAAATAACACCAAATGAGAGTCATGGTATTCGTTTGTACAATAGTCTTAACAATGTTATGGTTACTGATAACATTGTTAGTAAACCAACAGGTACAACTGGCAATTATAATTGTTTAGAAAATGACACATCTACACCAAGTGGTGTAACTGTTTCAGGTAATTCTTGTAATTAATCAATCTTAAAACAAAAAAGGGGTGCCTAAATTAGACACCCTTTTTTGTTTTTATATGTTACTTAAAAATTCCTTTAACCTAATTTCTTCAGACAACTTCATTTTTTTCTTTATTCTCTTTCTAGCCATTTTAATTGCATGATCTGAAACATTTAACAACTGTGAACAATCTTTTATACTCAAGTTTAATTTTAACAACAAACAGTGTTTTATATCATTTGCTGTTAATTGGGGGTAATTTTTTTTAAGAACAATTGCTAAATTTGGGTATCTAGACTCTAATTTATCGTAAATTAAATTGATTCCTGTTGAACTACTTAATAGATTATTCAACTGTTCTCTTATTTCAAGTAAATCATCGTATTTATTATTTTGTATTGTTTCATTTAATTTCTTCTTAATCAATTTAATTTTTCTATTCTGCTCTTTTATTGAACTTGCTGTTACAATAAGTTCTTCTTCTCTTTTTTTTAATTGATCTTCAAAAATATTTTTTTCATTTATCTCTAGTTTTTTAATTCTTACTTTACTCTTAGAATATTTTATATAAACCATTACTATAGTAATTAAAAAACTTAAACAAATTAAAACTAAAGATAAAATGATAATATTATTTTTTTGTTTTTTGTTTTTTACTTTTAGTACGTTTTTTTGTTTTCTCTCTTTCACATATCGTAAATCTGAGTTATAATAACTAATAATATCTTTATCTTTTACATTTTGTAAACTATCATTAACCTCCATATACAGACGAATTGATTCATTAGCTTCTTTATGCATAGATAGTTTATGATAATTATCAAATTTACATTGATATGCTTTTACTATGGTTATAGGTTCTGTAGATGATAAATCAATCAGGCTATCATAATATTTATTCGACTTTGAATAATCTTTAAGCCTATAACTTAACTTGCCATATATTTCATAGAAAAAAGATTGATTGGTTTTGTTTATTGAGCTTTTTGATTGGTTTGAAAATTTTTCAAGTATCATTTGTGCTTTTGATAAACTATCTGAAAGCACGTATAATTTTGAAATTTTAAGTAATGAATAATTAAAAAGTTCTTTATATTTAGGTTTCTTAATTATTTGAATGTTTTTATTTAACACCCTTAGTGCCTCAGGAAAATCTTTTTTCTTCTCATAAGATTTTGCTAACGTTAAATAATATTTATAAACGATTGACTCATTCTTTTTTGCCCCTTTTATGAATTTATTCTCTAACTTTATTAAACGCTTAATTACTATTTCATGTTTACCTAATTCATTAAACATATTAAAAATATTGAGCTTTAATAAAAAAGTATCTTTCATTTTATTATTTATAGCAACTTTATATGCTTTTCTATATAAAAAAAGAGCCTTAGTGTAAAAACCTTTTTTTGCAAAAATTCTTGCTTTGTTTCTTAATACTTTTTTTAAAAACCTTTTAAATTTCTGTTTTTCTTGAATAATTAGATGAGCTTTTTCTAAATAGTAATTAGCGCTATCATATTTTTTGGTATTTAAATAATAATCTCCTATAAATGCACAGCTAGCTACTTTTCCTCTTACATATTTATTCTCTTCTGATAAATTATAAGCACTTATCAATAGTTTTAATTTATCTACATCATATTTTTTTGACATTTTTATTAAACTATCAATTTGTTTATAAGGTTTATTCTTTTGACCAAAACATATGCTTATTTTAAAAATTAATAAGACATAAAAAACAAGGATTTTTCTAGTTAGAATAAAATTAAAATAATCTTTAAAATTATAAACCTTCATTTTGTAACTATTTAGGGGATTAATTATAAATAATTTAAGAAAACGTCTAGTCTAAAGTAGTAGTATACCTAATGTATTATTATTTAAGTTTTTCAAATAAAAAATACACTTAATGTACACTTTTTTCCACCTAATGAAACCTCGAAACAATATAGTTTTGCTGTGTAGTTTTAAAACTTATCATGATAATTACATTGTTATAGCAATATCTTATTAATAATTTAAAAAAATAATAGTAATAAATAAACGCCCTTTTTATTGAACATCTTTTAGCGCTTGTTTTAATTATATAAGCACGAACTATCTAAAATGTTTTAGAATGGTAAAGGAAGCGTATTACCCCTAAATTTTAAACCCCTTTTTAAAATGAAAAAAAATAAATATACTAAGTATTATTTACTGCTTTTTTTAATGTCATTCTTTTTTATTGGCAATGCTCAATTTGAGAAGATGATTCCAGAAAACACAATAACTCATAAGGCTATTAAAAACGGAAAATGGTCTAGTCCTTCAACATGGAAATCTAATAGTGTTCCCAATTTAGCTTCAATTGTATGGATACCTGAAGGTATAAGTGTAAATTATGATGTTAACTCTAACAATCATATTTTTCTTATAAGAAATGATGGTGCTTTTTTTGCAAATACCTCTGGAAACAAAAAAAGAAAACTAATTGTAGATTCCTTTCTTGGTGGACGAAACTCTTTTATAAACATAAATGCTTCCAACCAAAATAGTGCTAACATGGAAATTATTTTAAAACCTTTTGAAATTCAAAAGAAAAAAAACAATAAAATTGGCGGTGCTACATGGAATGAAGATGCAAAGGCACATTATAGCGATAATAAACCAGTAACTAACCACTTTGGTAACAGATTGCCTTCTGATGGAACTGGTGTACTTGGAAGATATAAATGGGACCCTAAACAAGCTTCAATAGCTTTAATGACTTGGGGTAAAGTTAGAATTAAAGGAAAGGATAAACTTGACTTTTCTGAATGTGCTTCTGATATTTTAAAAAATCAAGATAGAATTCAATTAAAACAATCACCTGAAGGTTGGAAAAAAGGAGATCTTGTATTAATATCAGGAACCGAGAATATAAATGATAATGAAATAATTGAAATTAAAGAAATTTCTGGAAATACGATTATCTTAAAAGAAAAAACTAAAAGATCTCATAAAGGTGTTAAACTAAAAGGCATCAACTATTATACTTATGTGGCTAATTTATCTAGAAATATTTCAATTAAGTCATTTCATACAAGTATTGAAGAAGAACATACCAAAAGAGGACATGTAATGTTTATGTTTAACGGAGATGTAGTTGTTAAAAATGCTTCTTTTAAAGATTTAGGTCGTACTAATAAAATAAACATCCTAGACGATTTAAATATAGGAACACCAGTAATTACTGGTTCTGGAGACAAAAGAGAAATTGAATTACCTTCATTTGTTAATGAACCAGAAACAGCCCCATCTAAAATTGAAAATCAAAGAGGTAGATATGCTTTACACTTTCATAAAACACTTAGAGGTCAAAATAAAGACAATTTAATCATAGCTCAAGGAAATGTTGTTTGGAGTTCTCCAGGTTGGGGTATGGTACACCATGATAGTCATGCTGATTTTAGTGACAATGTAGTATTACAAATTCAAGGAGGAGGAATGGTTGCTGAAAGCGGTTCTGAAACAGGTATTTGGAAAAACAATTTTGTTACTGGTGGGGCACCAAAAAGAATAAACAACGAACCTAATGGTATTCCTTTAACTGATAAAATTCGTAGACATCTTAGAGAAATCATTGATGATGATTTTAAAACACCTTCTGCTTATGCACTTCAGGGTAGAGCTATTGAAATGGTTAATAACGTAGCCTCTTCTGTTGGTGCTGCATATCATTACCAAGGAAGTGGAGTAAATGTTAGAGTAGCTGATAAATTAGACACCAAAGTGTTTGCAGAAAATGGAAAAATCAACCCATTCCCTTTTCAAGAGTCTGTAGTAAGAACAGCCGCTCCATTTATACGTTTTGATGGCAACATA